>CAWKMH010000056.1:0-15716 GCA_963850515.1 uncultured beta proteobacterium | reverse complement strand
AAATGCTAGAACTGGATATTTCAGCCCCGCCAGTCTGGGGACAGGTTCCGTTTGTACAACAAGGAATAGTGGAGACGGAGACTGGCGACTATTAATCCCCTCATCGCAAAAAAAACTAGAAGAAATTATGTATCTACTAATCCCCCGAAAGTTCTAGGTTGGGATCGGCAGCTAACCGTCGAGCTACGGGTTAAAGCGTGGGTTTACTACGCTTCAATATGCCTTTTGCTACCCATAAGCTAATGATGACGGTAGCTCAAGTACTTCCATTTTGGGAAATACGTACCCACGTTGTCACAATTAGAGAGCAGTTACCATGGCTGTCGTCTACACTACGTCTACATCTCCACACAGCTATTTCAAAAGCATTTATAAGACGTTGAATTTATTGGTGCTGTTGAGAGGAGTCGAACCTCCGACCTACTGATTACGAATCAGTTGCTCTACCAACTGAGCTACAACAGCGCGAAAGGGAATACAGCATTGTGGATTATAGAGGTTTGGTAAACGGCGAGCAATGCAAGGGTCGAGCGAGAAAGTCGGCTTTTTCTAGGGGAAACGTCAAAAATGTTTAGAATAAACTGTCCCGAGCCTGAGAGTTTTTAGTTGCGGCTGCTAAAAATCCTCGATGGTACTTACTCTAGCGCATTCCGATATAACTATCCCTATTTTCCCTTATTTTCGTCGATGTCCTGCAATAACTAGACTTTTTTTCTAGTTTACGGCACACTTGCATCCATGGAAAATGACGCGTCCACAATAAAAAAAATCCTCGTTCTTCATGGGCCTAACCTAAATCTTCTGGGAACACGCGAGCCGGAGCTCTACGGAACACTCACGTTAGGCGAAATTAACAGCAAATTAGCGATTTTAGCGAATCACGCGGGTGTCGGATTAATTCACTTTCAAAGTAACGCTGAGGGTGAGCTAATAGATCGGGTTCAGCTAGCGATGAGCGAAGGGATCGCATTTATAATCATTAATCCCGCAGCCTATACGCATACCAGCATTGCTTTACGTGATGCCCTTGCCGCAGCCAGAATACCGTTCATCGAAGTGCATCTTTCCAATGTTTTTGCTCGTGAATCTTTCCGCAGGAAGTCGTATTTCTCCGATCTGGCGGTAGGTGTAATCAGCGGTTTTGGCCCTAAAGGATACGAACTTGCCTTGGAATACGCTTTAGAGATATCAGCAGGCGGGAAGTTCGATAATCCCGCATAACCTTATTGATATTTATAAGACTGGGATGGCAGGGAAGCGGGACATGAAAGAGGAACTTCGCGGAATAGAAAGCAGACATGCGCCAGCGCGCTGAAAGATGGTGCAGCAATGGCAGGCATGTTGTTAAAGACGTAAAGGGGGACCGCCCCGGAGGCCTATTATGGATTTGAGAAAACTGAAGAAACTGATTGATCTGGTCGAAGAGTCGGGCATTGCCGAACTGGAAATTACCGAAGGTGAGGAGAAGGTGCGCATCAGCAGATCCACATCATCCGTGCAAACCCAGGTAGCCCCCACCGGAACATCCCTCCGCAGGCGGCGACGCCCAGCTGCTGTTTCCCCATCCGCGGCGCTTACTCCCGCTAACGCGGTAGCCGAGATATTGCCGGAGGGTCATGTGGTGAAATCACCCATGGTAGGAACGTTCTACCGTAGCTCCACTCCTGGTTCCAACGCCATTTGTAGAGGTAGGGCAGACGGTCAAGGAGGGGGAAACGCTTTGTATCATTGAGGCGATGAAGCTGCTCAACGAAATAGAATCAGACAAGAGTGGCGTGATAAAGGCAGTCCTGGTGGAAAATGGCCAGCCAGTAGAGTATGGCGAACCCCTATTCGTGATCGAGTGATCCTGGCCAATCGTCGTGTATAACGCGCGGAAAGACAGGCTAACACTCCCAGTTTCAGGAAATATTCTTCGGTAAACATGTTCGAAAAAATTCTAATAGCCAATCGCGGCGAGATCGCCCTGCGAATACAGCGTGCATGCCGTGAGATGGGCATCAAAACAGTGGCGGTGCATTCCCAGGCGGATGCCGACGCCAAATATGTGAAGCTCGCCGATGAGTCTGTGTG
Organism: uncultured beta proteobacterium; assembly: GCA_963850515.1. Classification (GTDB taxonomy): domain Bacteria; phylum Pseudomonadota; class Gammaproteobacteria; order Burkholderiales; family Nitrosomonadaceae; genus Nitrosospira. The sequence goes on along the minus strand of CAWKMH010000056.1, from coordinate 13,643 downwards.
CATCGGCCCAGCCCCATCGGCTCAGAGTTATCTTAATATTCCCGCCATCATCAGCGCGGCGGAAGTAACCGACTGCGGAAGCTATTCATCCGGGCTATGGGTTTCTTTCCGAAAATGCCGATTTTGCCGAGCGTGTTGAAAGAAGTGGTTTTGTCTTTATCGGCCCTCGTCCCGAAACCATTCGCCTGATGGGCGATAAGGTCAGTGCCAAGAACGCGATGAAAAAGGCGGGCGTCCCTTGTGTTCCAGGATCTAATGGCGGGCTGCCGGAGTCGCCTGAAGAGATCACGGGCGATTATCCGCGCCATTGGCTACCCAGTCATTATCAAGGCGGCAGCAGGCGGCGGCGGACGTGGAATGCGGGTGGTGCACACCGAAGCCGCATTGTCGAACGCGGTCATCATAACCCGGAACGAGGCTCAGGCGGCATTTGGTAACCCGACGGTTTATGCGGAAAAATATCTGGAAAATCCTCGCCATATCGAGTTTCAGGTTCTGGCTGACGAACATCGCAATGCCATCTATCTGGGCGAACGAGAATGTTCGATGCAGCGTCGCCATCAGAAAATTCTCGAGGAAGCGCCTGCGCTTGGGCATCCCCCCAAGGTTGCGCGACAAGATGGGCGCCCGCTGCGCGGACGCATGCCGCCGTATTGGTTATCGCGGCGTGGGACGTTCGAGTTTCTGTTTGAGAAAAATGAATTTTATTTCATTGAAATGAATACGCGTCTGCAAGTGGAACATCCCGTTACCGAAGCAATTACCGGAATCGATCTGGTGCAAGCGCAAATTCGTGTCGCGGCAGGCGAAAAACTCAACATTCGCCAGAGAGATGTCGTATTGAAAGGACATGCCATCGAGTGCCGCATCAATGCCGAGGATCCTTATAAGCTTACGCCATCCGCCGGGCGTATTACCCAGTACCACGCGCCAGGCGGCCCCGGCATTCGCGTGGACTCCCATGTATATCATAACTACTTGGTGCCGCCCTATTACGATTCCATGATCGGTAAAGTCATTGCCTATGGTGACAACCGCGACCAGGCAATTGCACGGATGCGCATCGCGCTGTCCGAAATGGTGATAGAAGGCATCAAAACGAACATGCCGTTACATCTTGACCTGTTATCCGACGCCGCTTTTCTGAATGGCGGCACCAGCATCCATTACCTGGAGCAAAAGCTTGCCAATTATAATAAGCCAGGCTAAAACGCGATCCATTTCGCGCTGCCTGAGCTATTTCAGAGGCGCGGTGAGTCAGCATTGGACCGGGTAGCCAGTTTGCGGTTACCTGATTTCTTGATATGGCCTGGATTTCGCTCGCTATAGAAACCGATAGCGCGCACGCCGAAGCCCTGGGTGACGCGTTGCTCGAACTGGGCGCGCTGTCAACAGACATACATGACGCGGGCAGCGGAACGGAGCGAGAGCAACTCTTGTTCGATGAGCCGGGTGAGCCTTCCGAGAAAATCTGGCTCGCATCGGAGCTTACCGCTCTATTCAACGAGGATGCTGACATCGCTTCCACTGTACAGGCTGCGGCAAGCGCGGCCCAGCTCCCCTGTCAGCCCAGCTATCGCATTACGCATGTGGAGGAGCAGGACTGGGTTCGGATGACACAATCGCAATTCGCCCCGATCCGCATATCGTCCCGCCTGTGGATCGTTCCCAGTTGGCATCAAATACCCGATACCGCGGCGGTCAACCTGATACTCGATCCGGGCTTGGCTTTCGGTACGGGTAGTCACCCCTCTACGCAACTGTGCCTTGGCTGGCTTGACGAAACGCTGCGAGGGGGTGAAGATGTTTTAGATTATGGTTGCGGTTCAGGCATACTTGCCATTGCCGCGTTGAAACTGGGGGCGGGTCACGTAGTGGGAATCGATATCGACCCGCAAGCCGTTGCAGCAAGCCGCGCAAATGCAATACTTAACCAGTGCGATGAAACAAAAGCGGAATTTTTTGACGACTGCACGTGACGGATCGGGCAGGGCCGAAAATGGAGCCCGGGCGGATGTGGTCGTCGCCAATATCCTTGCCAACCCGCTGATCGTACTGGCTCCGTTATTGATGCGCGCGACGCGCAAGGGTGGACATATAGCGCTTTCCGGCATCCTCATGGAACAGGCGGAAGATGTGATGCAGATTTATCGGCAATGGTTTGATATTCGTATTGCACGCGAGCAGGCGGGATGGGCTCTGCTCACCGGGACGAGAAAGTGAATTTGTTATAAAACCTACGGCTATGGCGCTCGTAACCCGCTGTCCTAACTGCGCGACTGCTTTCCGCGTAACCCCTTTGCATCTGCAGGCGCATGGGGGTGACGTGCGCTGTGGACAATGTGCGCAGGTATTCAACGGCTTTGCCACCTTGGCAACGGTGCAGGAACCGGAAGACCATGATGTCGCCGGGCCAGAAGCCAAGGAAACGCCAGAAACGGAGGCAGCGCCAGAAGGCGAATCGGGAATCCCGCCTCAAAATGATCCGGATACGCTGGCTGTATCGAATGAAGAAAGTTCACCTTCAGCGCCAACTCAAGAAACAACTCAGGATCCATTCGGTTCAGGCATGACAGCGCGGGCAGCGCCCGCTTCAACCTCGCCACCGATTGCGGAAGAATCAGCGCCGCAAAGAGAAGGCGAGACCGGTAGCGGCACTGCGGCCAGCAGTGCAAATGGGGAAAAACGATCCCCGCACAAGCCGGACTCGACCATTCCGCCGTCGAAAAATTATGCATGGAACAATTATGCTTTCGATGAGGTTCAGTTGCCCAAGGCATCCCTGGCATGGGGTATCGGCAGTCTTTTTCTGATTGTCGTGCTGGTGGCCCAGGCCATCTATATTTATCGTGCCGAGCTATCCGTCAACGCGCCTGCCACCAGGCCTTATCTCCAACGATATTGCGAGCTATTGGGATGCACTATTCCCTCGCCACAATATGCGAAGTTGCTGAATATCGAATCATCCGATATGCAACCGGATACGCAGCAACCCGGCGTCATCACCCTGAGCGCCACGATACGCAATCATGCACCCGATCCCCAGGCGTTTCCGTCGTTTCAATTAACGCTGATCGACCATCAGGATCGACCCCTCGCCAGCCGTAACTTTCCCCCCGAAGCCTATCTTGAAGACGCCGCCAGTCGTGGGAAGGTCATTGCGCCCAATGCTGAATTCAACGTAAGGCTTCACCTCGATAGCGGGACTTTGAACGCGGCCGGATACCGACTACTGTTACTTTATCCTCGTTCGTAGGAACACCGCACGAAGAGGTCCCCCGAAAAGGATCGGGCGGCATAGGCGGCATAGGCGACGACGAACCCTGTTTCATGCCATCTGCGGCCGCTGCGGGGCCGAACTCTCGAAGATACTGCTTAACCCTGAACGATCCGCCTTTTCATGTCACCGCTTTTCACCGTACCTTTTAACCGTACACTCCATCCTGCCCAACTGTTGGATTTAGGTTAAAATCAGCATCCCGTCCAATCAATCTCCATCCCCTGGCAGAATGGCATCTGAAACTCTGGTCGAAATCAAGGACCTGAGTTTTTCCTATGGGGAGCGTTCCATTCTCAAAGGGATCGACATTACCATGTCGCGCGGCAAAGTCATCGCCATCATGGGTGGCAGCGGTAGCGGCAAGACTACGCTGTTGCGACTTATCGGCGGTGGGATCCGCCCGTCTGCAGGTTATGTCAAATTTGCCGGCAAGGTAGTGCATGAGCTTAAAAGGGATGAGCTTTTCCAGATGCGCCGGAAGATGAGTATGTTATTTCAGTTCGGCGCGCTGTTTACCGATCTGTCGGTATTCGATAATGTAGCTTTCCAGATGCGGGAGCATACCGATTTACCGGAACCCATGATCCGCGACCTGGTGTTGATGAAACTGCAAGCTGTCGGCCTGCGCGGAGCGCACGATCTGATGCCTGCGGAACTCTCGGGAGGAATGGCCCGGCGCGTGGCGTTGGCCCGCTCGATTGCGCTTGATCCGCTACTCATCATGTATGATGAGCCTTTTACCGGGCTTGACCCCATTTCGCTAACCGTAATCGGAAACCTGATCCGCCGTCTGACTGACGCGTTAGGCATGACTTCCATCGTCGTGACGCACGATGTGCAAGAGTCTCTTGAAATCGTTGATTACGTTTATTTTATCTCAGAGGGGTGATCGCAGCACATGGCACCCCGGAGGAAGTGCGCGGATCGGTTGCCCCTTTCGTACATCAGTTCGTGCATGGCGAAGAAGACGGCCCTGTCCCGTTTCACTACCCTGCCGAAGCCTATGCAAGCGATCTGAAGCTGGAGGGCAGTTTTGCCTAGGCGCATCGTTATCGGCATCCGGGGCGTCGGTCATCGTGTGATAGATAGTATCTGGCGGCTGGGCTACGCCAGCCGCTTTTTCCTGCTGACACTGCTGAAGTCAGGCACCAGCTTTCGGCGCTTCGGTCTGATTATCCGCGAGCTTTATTTCACGGGTGTACTGTCGCTGATCATTATCGTCGTATCGGGGTTGTTTGTCGGAATGGTGCTGGGTTTACAGGGCTATGAGACATTGCAGAGATTCGGTGCCGAATCTGCCGTAGGTACGATGGTTGCACTGTCGCTGGTACGGGAATTGGGACCCGTTGTGGCGGCATTATTGTTTGCCAGCCGTGCCGGTTCCGCCATTACCGCTGAAATCGGCTTGATGAAAGCCACTGATCAATTGGCCGCGATGGAAATGATGGCGGTGGATCCGATTGCGCGGGTGGTTGCTCCCCGCTTCTGGGCCGGTGTGATTTCAATGCCGTTTCTGGCGGCGCTGTTTTCCGTGGTTGGCGTGTTTGGCGGCTATTTGATAGCAGTAGTGCTTATCGGTGTGGATGAGGGTTCATTCTGGTCGCAAATGCAAAATGCGGTGGATTTTCGGTACGACATCGTCAACGGCGTCATCAAGACCTGTGTTTTTGGGGTGGCGGTGACGGCAATTGCGGTGTTCGAGGGTTATGATGCATCGCCCACGGCTGAGGGAGTGTCCGGCGCGACAACCCGCACCGTGGTGACTTCCGCGCTGGCGATTCTGGGACTGGATTTTGTTTTAACCTCGGTCATGTTCAGGGGAATGAGCTGATGCAGCGAACAACAATGGATTTGTGGGTAGGGGTTTTTGTCATGGCCGGAATAGGCGCGTTGCTGTTACTGGCATTGAAAGTCGGAAACCTGGGTACTTACAGCGCAGCAGATAGCTATACGCTGATCGGAAATTTCGAGAATATCGGCGGTTTGAAAGTCAGAGCACCGGTAAAAAGCGCTGGCGTGGTAGTGGGGCGTGTAACGGATATCCAGTTCAACACGAAGACTTTCGATGCCGCAGTGACCATGAGCATAGACAACCGCTATCAATTTCCCAAGGACACTTTCGCCAGCATTCTCACATCAGGCCTTTTAGGGGAGCAATATATTGGTATGGCGGCGGGCGGCGACGAGACAATGCTGAAGAATGGAGATAAAATCATGAAAACCAATTCCGCCATGGTCCTGGAAGAAATGATCGGTCGCTTCCTGTTCGACAAAGCATCAGAGAATAAGACGCCGGAGGAAGACGACAACAATAAGAGGTGATTGAAAATAGTCGTAATTTCACGATGCGTCCGGCATTGTGGTTAAATAAATTCTGCGAGGAAATCATGAAGAAATACTTTAATACGTCTTTGTTATTGGCGACTTGGCTGGTTACGCTCCCCGCATGGGCCATGGCGACCAGTCCCGATACCCTGGTGGATAATACGGCCCAGGAGGTGCTCGCGATCGTCCGGCAAGACAAGGACTTGCGTGCAGGCAATACCACCAAGATTCTGGATTTGGTGGAAGCCAAGATATTGCCTCATTTCGACTTTACCCGGATGACCCGGTTGGCGATGGGCAAGAATTGGTCCAAGGCGACGCCTGAGCAACAGCAGGTATTGGTAAAGGAATTTCGTACGTTGCTGGTACGCACCTATTCCAATGCACTGAGCAGCTATAGCGACCATACCATTACGGTTGAGCCGCTGAAAGATAAGGCAGGTGAGACCGATACCACGGTCAAGACAAAAGTGATAAATCAGGGTCAACAGCCGATCCCCATCGACTACAGTATGGAAAAAACCGGTGAGGACTGGAAAGTCTACGATGTGACAGTGGCCGGGGTAAGCCTGGTAACCAATTATCGCAGCACCTTCAATAATCAGGTACGTGACGGTGGCGTAGAAAAATTGATTCAAACGCTCGTGGAAAAAAATCGCGCCCTGGTTGCTGCCGATAATAAGGCAGCGTCAGCGAAATAGGTCAGCGAAATAATCGATGACTGAAGATGCGGCTGAATTGGTTTTGCGCGAGGGCGGCGAACTGAGCGTTGAAGGCTCGATAACCATCCATAATGTTGTGGCGATGGTTGGCGCAAGGCATCGCTTTGTTTGATCGCGATAATATGGTAATCGACCTAACGCGTGTGACCGAGGTGGACTCTTCCGCCGTCAGCATGTTGCTGGAGTGGCAGCGCGAGGCGCGTCGCCGCAATTGCCCTGTGCGCTTTGCCAATATACCGCTTAATCTGCGAAGCCTCGTACAGTTATATGGCCTTTCCGAATTAATGCACGTAGCCTGACCGGTAACCGATCCCTGTCGGACTCAAATATCTTAGATGCTTACCCGCCGCCAACGGGCAATCTGTACCCCATATCTGGCCCCTGTGTCGGGCCATTACCTTATTCAACTTCTCGATCACCCCGGCAATCGAAGTCAAACAGATGTACAAACGCTTCGGCAGGCTGCAAGCGTTGGCAGGTATTGACCTTGAAATAAGAACCGGGGAATTTTTTGCCTTGCTCGGCCCCAACGGCGCAGGCAAACAACGCTTATCAACATCATTGCCGGGATAACCCGCGCCACCAGCGGTAGCGCCAGAGTAATGGGTCACGATGTCGTTGCGGACTACCGTGAAGCTCGGCGCATGCTGGGCGTGGTGCCGCAAGAACTGGTGTTCGATCCCTTTTTTACCGTTCGTGAAACGCTTGTAATTCAATCCGGATATTACGGCTTAAAAAACAATAAATCCTGGATAGACGAAATAATTCACCATCTGGATCTCGCGGACAAGGCTGATGCCAACATGCGTACGCTTTCCGGCGGCATGAAGCGACGCGTGCTGGTGGCTCAGGCATTGGTGCATAAGCCACCGGTCATCGTACTGGACGAGCCTACCGCGGGGGTGGATGTCGAGTTGCGCCAAGGCCTTTGGCGTTTTATCAAAGAATTGAATCGTGATGGTCATACCATCGTGCTCACCACCCATTACCTTGACGAAGCAGAAGCCTTATGCAGCCGTGTCGCAATGCTGAAGCAAGGCAATATCGTGGCGCTCGATAGCATCAGAAACCTCATTAGTGGAATTTCCGGATGCTCTGTGCGGCTGCGGTTATCGCCCGATACGCTGCCTCCAGCGCTGCAGCCGTTGCTGAGCCGCCGTGAAGAGGAATATTACATTCTGGCGCTTGAAGAATATTCCCAGCTTGAGCATGTCATGGCGGTGCTGCGTATAGCAGGATCGCAAGTGCTGGAGATGCAGGTATTTCAGCCCGATCTCGAAGAGGTATTCGTAAAAATCATGGGGGACGTTGAAATCAGGGAAGCGGCAGCCGTTCCCATCACATGACCGGATTTTTGACGCTGTTCCATAAGGAATTGCTGCGATTCTGGAAGGTTGGATTTCAAACCGTATTCGCGCCTATGGTGTCCACCCTGCTTTATCTCATGATTTTTTCCCATGTGCTGGACGCCCATGTGCAAGCTTATCCAGGTGTCGCATACACTGTTTTTATGATTCCGGGCCTGATAATGATGGCGGTGCTCCAAAACGCTTTCGCCAACTCGTCGTCCAGCCTGATCCAATCCAAGATCACCGGAAATCTGGTATTTGTGCTGTTATCGCCGCTATCCTACCGGGAAATATTCTTTGCCTATGTGCTGGCATCGGTAGTGCGTGGCTTGGCAGTGGGACTGGGCGTTTATCTGATAACCTACGGGTTTTTCGATGTATCCTTATCCTCGTTTCCATGGATATTCATATTTGCCTTGACGGGTAGCGCATTGCTGGGCGCGCTAGGTCTTATTGCCGGTATCTGGGCGGAAAAATTTGATCAGCTTGCCACATTTCAAAACTTTGTCATTCTGCCCCTGACTTTCTTATCGGGGGTGTTCTACACAATCCACTCGCTACCGCCTTTCTGGCGAGGGCCTCTCCCATTTGAATCCGTTTTTCTACATAATCGATGGTTTTCGCTACGGCTTCTTCAGTACGTCGGATATTTCGCCCTATGTCAGCCTTGGGATTGTAGCAACATGCTTCCTGGCAGTATCATGGCTGACATTGCAGATGTTGAGGACAGGTTACAAGATCCGGCAGTAGCTCTGTCCAGGGCTCTGCGGTAGGGAATTGCATAATTCAATAAAAGGAAGGAAATCCAGGCGGTTATCTATCAGGAATCCAAGAGAATCATTCATATAAGGAAGAGAAGGATGGTTACACCAGAAAGCATTAAAAATCACATCGAAAGTTCCTTGCCATGCGAACTGGTGCATGTGGAAGGTGATGACGGACATCATTTCAGCGCCATCATTGTGAGTGCTGAATTCCGGGGAAAAAATATGGTGCAGCAGCATCAGCTTGTTTACCGTGCGCTCGGTGACAGAATGAAGCAAGAGATCCATGCGCTATCCATGAAAACCCACACACCCGAACAATGGGCGGAAATAAACCCGAGCTAGCAGCCTGTCGGACTGGAAATCGCAGCGAAAAAGTGACGGGGTGAGGATAGATTTTGAGGATTTCGAAGGCCAATAGCTATGCTATTGGCCGAAAAAGCAGCGAAATATGAACCGGCGGAAGAGGCGAATAAAAGCGATTTTGGAGGCGCTGAGGCTTAGCGCCTGGAATTACGCGGTGGGAGCCAAGGCAACACGCATCTTCTGCATGGCTTTGGCTTCAATCTGGCGGATTCGCTCCGCAGACACGCCCAATTCGCCAGCAAGATCATGCAGGGTCGCGGGGTCTTTTTCCCGCAGCCAGCGGGCTTCAATGATGCGTCGGCTGCGAGCGTCCAGGCCGGATAGCGCCTCTTCCAGGCCTTCCCCGCGCAGACGCGTGTTCTCTTCAGTTTCCAGCAATTGCCGAGGTTCCGAGCCATCGGTAAGATAAGCGATGGGGCTGAATGCTTCATCGTCATCGTCATCGGATAAAGGCTCGAGCGAAATATCTCTTCCGCTGAAACGGGTCTCCATTTCCACCACTTCCTCGACCTTGACGCCCAACTGCTTGGCCATTGCATTGACCTCTTCCGGATTCATGGTGTCCAGCACCGGCTTCATGCTGCGCAGGTTAAAGAACAGCTTACGCTGTGCTTTCGTGGTGGCAATTCTTACCAGCCGCCAGTTACGCAGTATGAATTCGTGGATTTCAGCCTTGATCCAGTGCACTGCAAACGATACCAGTCTCACGCCGCGCTCGGGATCATAGCGTTTTACCGCTTTCATGAGGCCAATGTTGCCTTCTTGATCAGATCGGCCTGGGGCAGGCCATACCCTTTATAGCCACGAGCGATGGCGACCACTACGCGCAAGTGCGACAGCACCAGTTGGCGGGCAGCGTCGATGTTATCTTCATCCCTCAGGGATCGCGCCAAACGAATCTCTTCTTCCTGAGAAAGAATTCCGAAGCGATTGGCAGACTGGATGTAGCTTTCGATGCTGCCGGCTGAAGGTATGGCTAAAGCGAAATTCATGTATCCCCCGTTTTCGTCAAAGTTACCCTATTCTTATAAGAGCGTCAACAGTTTGGAAAGTTCCATTGTGGACCCGCTTAAGCCCATGAATTATCGTCGGTTCTACTTGCGAGAGATGATTCGCGACCGATAACCAGGCTCCCGCCCAGCCGAGCCCCGCCGAGAAAAGCAACAGGCTCAGGCTATCCTCCAAAGAGAGATGATAGAGACGAAAATTCACCTCATACAGTTGCAACAAATCCTTCAGTTGTTCATCCGTGAGATAAATTCCCGCAGAAATGATAAGCCATGCTGCTGCACCGCCTACCATCCCTTGCAAGGCCCCAAAATACAGAAAAGGGCGCCGAACGAAACCTGTGGTTGCGCCGATCAGCTTCGCAACCTCTATTTCATCTCGCATCGTCAGGATTTGCAAGCGTATCGTATTGAATGCTACGGCTATCAGCGAAAAGCTCAGTAGCGCGCCAAGCATTAACACCGCCAGATGGCCCAGCTTGAGCAAGGCATCAAGCCGTTTGGCCCAGGCCGAGTCAACCTGTGCGTGTTCGACTTGCGGCAACTGCCCCAGTTCCGTGCGCAATGCTTCCAGCCCTTCAGGCGTAAGCGCTCTGGTGCTGATGACGAAAGCGTCCGGAAGCGGATTCCGCTCGAGGCCGCTCATTACATCGGACAATCCACTGTCCTGCTTGAATTGATCAAGGGCACTATCTTTGGAAACGAACCTGAAGCTCGCCACAGAAGGATGCTGTTCCAGGTACGATTCGATTTCCGCCACGTCATCCTTATCTGCATCCAGCCTCAGGAACAGGCTCAATTGCGGCGCCCCCGAAAATTGACCGGATAGGGTCTGGAGGTTTTCCAGCAGCACGTAAATTCCGGCGGGAAGACTGAAAGCGATCCCGATCACGGCAATGCTGAGCAGGCTCCCGAGTGGCGCACGCCCCAGCCGTTTGAACGCCAGAGCAAGAGCATGCAAGTGATGGGAAAGCCAAACGTTCATGCTGCCAGCTCGCCATGATTGAGTGTCAAAATGCGCTGCTGCATGCTGCCCAGCAACTCGACGTCATGGGTAGCGATCAATATCGCCACGCCCACCTGATTGAACGACACGAACATGTCCATGATATCTCTTGCGTAATCGGCGTCAAGGTTGCTGGTTGGCTCATCCGCAATAAGGATGGAGGGCCTGTTGACTATGGCGCGGGCAATGCACAGGCGTTGTTGCTCACCCCCTGAAAGCGTAATAGGCCAGGCTTTTTCCCTGTTCAGCAAGCCTACCTTGTCGAGCGCCGCGCGTACCCGCCGGGTCGCCGCCTTGGAACCAAACCCGCTTATTTGCAGGGGCAAACAGTACATTCTGGAAGACATTGCGATCGAACAGGATTTTTTGATCCTGGAACACCAGTCCGAGATTGCGCCGAAGAAATGGAATTGCACCGCCCTTGAGCGTGCTGACATTCTGGCCGTTGACGATAATGCTGCCCGAGGTAGGGCGCTCGATGGCGGCAATGAGCCTTAGCAGCGTAGTTTTGCCCGCGCCCGAATGGCCGGTAATCAGGGCCATTTCGCCTGCCTCAAGGCTGAAATTGATATTCTTGAGCGCTTCGTAGCCGTTACGGTAGCGCTTGTGAACTTGGCTAAAGCTGATCATTAATTATTAGTGGACTCTCACGAAAAACTCCGGAGTTTGCCAGCAAAGAGCTCCATAGGAGTTTGTTCCGGTGGCTCCAATAAACTATCTTTTCCCAAAATTATTATTGCGCAACTCGGCCTTATATCCTTTTACTTTTTCTACTCTCAATAAAATTTGACTCTGTGGAGCCGCAGAAGCGACTTATGAACTCATCGTAGACCGCAATCGCTTCCTTTTTGCGATGGAGTTTTTCTAACGCGATTCCTTTATTTAAAAGCGCGCTAGCAATCACTTTCAACAGCCCTCTCTCTTTTGTTTCACCGAACCGCCTCATCACCTCGTTGTAAAGTTGAATTTCTTCGACATGACGATCAAATGCACCTAGCGTGGCGGCTTTATTAACAAGCGCTTTGGCAAATTGTTGTTGCAGGACTATATCCTTTGCTTCGCCGAAACAGCTGATCACTTCGTCGTAAACAGCAATTTCGTCATCACGTCGATCAAGTGTACCTAATACGAATCCCTTGTTAACGAGCGTTCTGGCGACGTGTTGTTGCAGGACTGTATCTTTCGCTTCACCGAAACGACTGCTCACCTCCTCGTAAGCTGCAATTTCGTCATCGCGTCGATTGAGCGTACCTAACGCAATTCCTTTATTATAAAGTGCGCTTGCAACGTTATCTCTTAACGTTGTTTCTTTTGCGTTACCGAAGCGCTTGATAACCTCATCGTAAGCTGCAATTTCTTCGGTAATACGATAAGCGCCCCTAATGCAACCCCTTTGTTGAAAAGGGCCTTTGCAGCCTGCTCTTGTAAAGCCACTTCCTTTGATTCCTCAAAGCGCCTGATCACATCTTCGTAGACCGCAATTTCGCTAACGCGACGATTGAGTATGCCTAATGTGATCCCCTTGTTGACGAGAGCCTTTGCAACCTGCTCTTGTAGCGCGGCTTCCTTTGATTCCCCAAAGCGCCTAATCACATCGTCATAAACCGCAATTTCTTCGGCGCTAAGATCAAGTGCGCCCAGCATGGCTCCTTTAAGGACAAGTGCACCTGCGACTGTATTAGCAGTACCGTTTCCTTTGTTTGCCGCATCGTCTAATCACTTCGTCGGAAATCGCAATCGCTTCAGCGTGCCGATCAAGTGAGGCTAATATAAGTCCCTTATTAACAAGTGCCTTGATGACCTGTTCTAGCAGTATCGCTTCCTTCGCTTTACCGAAGCGCCTGATTACCTCGTCGGAAACCATGATTGCTTCGGCGCTATGCCCAAGTTGGGCTAAGGCGACCGCCTTGTTGAAAAGCGCGCTAGCAACCACTTCTAAGAACGTCCCTTCTATTGCTGTATCGAAGCGATCAATCAGTTTGTCGTAAAACGCGATCGCTTCCGCTTCGCGCCCAAGTTTATGCAGGGTCACCGCCCGTGCGTAAAGCGCCAGCGCGTGCTCGGCTTCGATGTCAGCTAACTTCTCCGCCTTGTTAAAATATTCTAAAGCGGTTAAATAGTCTGTTTGATAAAACGCGTTTAGCCCAAGCATGCGCCAGTCTTGATAGCTACGCTCGGCCGGCGGCGTTTCTCTCACCTTCTCGGCTACTTGCTCTAGCGCTTGCTTTCGCTCCGGCGTTGCTTTTACGTTAGCCGATAGGTCCGTAACTAGCTCATCAAGTATTCTCTTTGATTCAGTAGCTTGGTCCCTTATTGTTCTAAGAATCGGGTCAGCTATCTGCGAATTTCCGTAAGCGCTTCGGAAAGGCGCGGTTGGAATTCTTGCGTAATTGAGTATAAGAAATCTCCCTTTGCCCTTCGTTTTTTACCCATTCTTTGATTGGCGATTGGCCTCTTGTTGCGCCTCAAGATTAGCTTTTCCTCTCGAACCCTTAAGCTAAAAAAAATGATAATTCCGGTTATTAGCATGCCCAACATGGCAACTGGTAGGCCAACGAGGCTAACATTGGTGCTGATATCGCTGATCCGGTTATCCTGCGCATCCAGATGCTCTTTATAGAAATCGAGCTTAAGCTGAGTAGCTAGGAGCTCACGTTTTAGGTCAGCCATATCCTGCGATTGGGAGTTCTGAGATACTGACCGGTTGGGTCCCAGAAGTTGCGCTAGCTACTACCACGAATGTGAGATTCACGAATAGCATGAACCCTATGGAAACCAGGATGAGAGCTTTCATTAAGTAGAGCAAAAAGAATTCAGGATCGTG
>CAWKMH010000055.1:0-12002 GCA_963850515.1 uncultured beta proteobacterium | reverse complement strand
ACTCGCGGCATATCCGGTGGGAGTCGAACAGGGTTTCATGGCCCGGGAAGAGGCTGTGAGACGTACGCTGACCGTGCTGAGGTTTTTCGTCAATGCACCCCATGGCCCTGAAAGCGATGCTACCGGCTACAAGGGCTTTTATTATCATTTCCTTGACATGAACACGGGACGGCGCGTCTGGAACTGTGAACTCTCCAGCGTGGATACCGCTTTTCTACTTGCCGGCATGTTGGTTGCCCAGGCCTATTATCGGCACGAGACAGCGGAGGAAGCGGAAATCGGGCAACTCGCCGATGAGCTTTACCGGCGCACTGACTGGCAATGGATGCAGAATGGAAAAGCGACGGTCAGTCATGGCTGGACTCCGAATAAAGGTTTTCTACCTTACCGGTGGGAAGGCTATGACGAAGCGCTGATCATTTATCTGCTGGGACTAGGTTCACCGACACATCCGCTGCCCAAAGAAAGTTATGCTGCGTGGGCTTCGACCTATAAATGGAAAAAAACCTATGGCATCGAGTTTCTTTATGCCGGACCCTTATTTATCCATCAATTGTCGCATGCATGGATCGACTTTCCGGGGGATTCAGGATTCATTCATGCGCGAGCGAGGTATCGACTACTTCGAAAACTCCCGCCGCGCGACATTCGTCCAGCAACGATATGCGATATACAATCCGCTTGAGTTCGAGCAATACAATGAAAATTGCTGGGGCATCACTTCCAGCGATGGGCCCGGGGCCCTGACCGGGCAAGTAAAGGGCATCCTCAGGGTATTCTTCGATTATATTGCGCGCGGGGTGCCTTACGGCCCTGATGATGGTACGCTGGCGCCTTGGGCTGTGGTCGCTTCGCTTCCGTTTGCACCCGAGATTGTGCTTCCGACTATCGAGAATTTCGAACGCATGAACCTGAGAGAAGCCCAGATGTACGGCTATAAAGCCACGTTCAATCCGACCTTTCCCGGTTGAGCCCGCCGCAGGAATTCGGCTGGGTGTCAAAATATCATTTTGGTTTGAATCAGGCGCCGATCGTCATGATGATCGAAAACTACCGCTCCGGATTATTGTGGTCGCTGATGCGGCAATGCCCTTATTTGTTGGCTGGCTTGCGTCGTGCGGGATTTCGTGGAGGATGGCTGGAAAGTTGAAGGAAAAAATGCCTGAAGAAAATATATCCGATCCGAGGACTCGTTGAATACCTGAATCCCTGGCACGTTCAATACTCAGTGAAGATCTGCTGAATTCGACAGAAATGCGCATCCACATTATGTGTTCAATTTCCGGTCCTGGTTTCCATGTCGCCCGCCGGCAATTGAAAGAATTACATCTTTTTCATTTCGCACTCGGCAGTAAACGCAGCAGCCTGCGGTAACGCCAAAGGGTTAAGTATGTATGCCAACGAACGGATTGCTCCGTACCGTGGCTTTAAAATCCTGTTTCGCAATAACCGACCAACGGCATGGGGTATCGTACTTTGCAACAGGTCGGTCCTTTCCGCGCGATATACAACCGTATATCGGTAGGGGTTATCAATCTTTCAACCATTCTTTCAAGGAGAATAATATGAATATTCTGACAAAGAACCCACGCAATTTCCTGATCGCCCTCGCAGCCGTGTTTGGGCTATATGCCGGATCTGGTGTTTATGCGCAGGACCGGCTGAGAAATCAAGGGCGAACGATAAATCGAAGCATGCGGAAAAAAGCAGGCAATATTCACAGTCGGGAAAAAAGGAGGGGGAAACCCTCATTGAAGTGCCGGTGCTAATGATGGTACCGATGAAGGTGTCGAGCGATACGTCGGCGAATAGCGGGTGCTGGGTGAAGCTATACGATAAGAAAGACTTTAACGGCGATAGCTTTTTGCTGGTTGGCCCCGTCGAGTTGCCGGTGATGACCGGGCCCTTCGGCTTCAACTGGGAAAATAAGGTTCGCAGCCTCGAGGTCGGCCCCAACGCCAATCTCACAATTTTCGATAATCGCAATTTCCGGGACCAGGATAAATTCGTCGATGCAGGCGAAAAAATCCCCAACATGTCAAAAAAAATGGGATTTCTTGACGATTTCCGGTCGATGATGCTCACTTGCATATGAGCCGGTAAAAAGAGAGCTGGCGTTAGCTTACCGATCCAGGCGTTTTCTGGGCCCTGACGTCAGCCCATTGATAAATCCAATGGCCGCCTTTGTCGGCCTTCCGGCTTCCTTCCGAATCAGCATGAATCGAGAACGATGCGCTTGAGGATATGCAATCGTCGGTGAAAAAAATGCTCTGCGCCGGGCACGACGACCACAGGTAATTCCTGCGGAGCAGCCCAATCCAGGACAGTTTGAAGGGGAACCACCTCATCCTGATCACCTTGTATGATCAGGACCTGCCGGGCGCTTTCAATGTCGTGTTTGGTATCGGGTTTGGCGAGGTGGGGCGCGCTGAGCCGCTGAACGGCTGGAGCCACCAATACCACTATTTGCGGCTTGAGGCGTTGCGCCGCATAAGCCTGGACTGCGCCCCCGAAGGAAAAGCCCGCCAGTAGTAATAGTGGAGGGGTATCAAAGGAGGCAGCGAATTCGTTTCTTATGGTTTCAACCACCGCAAGCACGTCTTCCGTTTCACCCGCACCGTTGTCCTTGCCTGAGTTAAGTTCGCCTTCGCTTTGTTCCACGCCGCGAAAATTGAATTTGACTGTGACAAATCCCAACTCGAGAAACGCCTTGAACAGCGTATGGACCACCTTGTTATTCATTGTCCCACCATATAATGGATGGGGATGGGCAACCACGGCAAAGCCACGTCGGTAGCGGAAATCCGGCTCCGCCAGAACCGTTTCCAACTTCCCTGCCGGGCCATCAATGAATAATTTCTGTGGAATATGTGAATTCAACCTAAACCCGGTAGTGTTGGACGGGGTGAAGTGTACGACTTCTGGGGTGCAGGGCAAGGCGCAACGACGCGGAATGGTCGTTCCATTCCAAGTTGCCCGCCCTAAATTCGCAACCGCTCGACGATACGCCCGTTTTTCAAATGTTCTTCGATGATCTCGTCAATATCTTCTTTGTCCACATACGTGTACCAGACATCTTCGGGATAGACAACGATAACCGGACCTTCGTTGCAACGATCGAGACAACCCGCATTATTAATCCGTATCCTCCTGCTCTTGCTATCGAGCTTGAGGGCCTTGATTCGCTCCTTGGCGTAATCACGCATGGCCTGAGCGCCATGATTGTTACAACACACGGCTCCCGGCTCGCGCTGGTTTACGCAGAAAAATACATGCCGCAGGTAGTAGCTCATAAGATATGTTCAACGGGATGAGAAATAATGAATCAAAATTATTATACCGGAACAGTGATTACTTCTTCTACTGCTGAGTTGATAGGGGTTATTGCCCCGCATGGCTTGTTTCGCAGATACTTTCGAGGAGCGCGATAACGAACCTGGCCCTTAACGAACCGCTGCTGTTTTTCGCGATATCTTCTTTATTATTTCGGATTGTGCGGTCTATCTCAATTTTATTTCAGTCCACAGGCGGCTTAACACGCGGCGTTGTTTACGGTCCAGGTCCCGCAGCATTTCAAGGTGGTTCAGCATTTCGGGGGCTGGGAATATGGCTTCATTGTCTGCGATTTCTGCCTGGATATATTGTATTGCATCCGTATTGGGATTGCCGGAACCTATGAGATTGGTGAGCTCGGCGGAATTCTTCCCTCCAGCATGAAGTTGATGAATTGATGGGCGAGATCGGGACGACTTCCGCTTCGATGCAGTACCATGCTGTCGAGTGCCAGAACCGCGCCTTCTTTCGGAGTCGAGTAGCCGATCGTGAATTTGCGCCCGGTATTTTTGGCATCAAGCGCCGCCTGGAACATATCGTTGGAATATCCTTGCGCCACCCACAAATTGCCAACCGCCAGCTCCTTGATATAACTGGTATTGCTGAAGGCCGCCCAGTAAGGCTTGGCGCGGACGATCAGGTTTGCGGCTTCTTTCCAGTGTTTCTCATCGGTATCGTTAACCGAATAGCCTAAATATTTCAGCGCCGCAGCCATCAATTCGCGCTGGCTGTCGAGTACGGTTACGCGTCCTTTGATTTTTTCGAGGTATTTCGGTTCAAAAATGATTGCCCAGGTGTCGGTAGGCAGGCCGAGGCTCTTTACTTTCTCCTGATTGAAGCCGAGCAGGGTAAGCGTATAGGCATATGGAACGGAATATTTATTGCCGGGATCGAATGGTGTATCGAGGTATGCAGGATTGATATTTCCGAGATTGGGCAACAAGGATTTATCCAGCGGCTTCAGCGCGCCCTGGCGAATAAGGGTATCCATTGCATTGCCGGTGGGAATGATGAGATCGTAGCCGGTCGCGCCCGCCGACAGTTTCGCCAGCATTTCCTCATTGTCGGAATAATAATCCTGGGAGAGCTTGCAATTGCAGAATTTCTCGAAGCGTCTGACCGTTTCCGGCGCGATGTAATTATTCCAGTTGAATAGATGCAGAACATTTTCCTTACTGGGGAGGAGCAACATCCTGATCCTGTCTCGCGCAACCCGTGGTGAACAATACCAGCCATGCAAGCAGGAACAGGAACGATGCGGCCGGCGCTGGGGAGATGCACTGTGTATTCATCATCTCCTGTCTTCGCGCGATGTCGCGTTCGCGCTAGATGAGGCGTGCGATTCGAGCTTGGCCGCAATGATGATCATGACAAGCGTGAGCAGCATCAATAATGTGGAGATGGCGTTCACTTCCGGCGTCACCGCAACCTTTATCATCGTATAGATATGGATGGGCAGAATCGGTTCGCCCACGCCCTTGGTAAAGAATGTAATGACGAAGTCATCGATGGACAAGGTAAACGACATCAATGCGCCGGCAACCACTGCGGGCATGATCAGCGGCAAGGTGACAAGACGAAAAGTCTGCCAGGGAGAGGCGCCGAGATCGCGCGCCGCTTCAAAAATACTTTCGTCCATGCCCTGGAGCCGCGCCCGTACGATGATGGCAACGAAACCGATACAAAATGTGGTGTGCGCGATAATGATGGACACCATGCCGAGCGTTAAATTCAGCACTTGCAAAAAGAATAAGAGCAGCGATACCCCCAGAAGGATTTCGGGCATCGCCACCGGCGTGAACACCAATACCGGCAAGACCTTGAGCTTATACCGATGTATCGCCAGACCGGCCATCGTGCCGAGCAATGTTGCGCTAAAACTTGCGCTGAGCGCGATGAACGAGCGAATTGCGCGCGGCGGTAAGCATTTCCGTATTCTGGAACAGCGTCTTATACCAGGACAATGTAAATCCTACCCACTCGGCATTCAGTCTGGAATCGTTGAACGAATACAAAACCACGATAGCCAGCGGAATGTACAGGAAGGCGTAAATCACGCCCGCTGCGGACCAAAGCCAGATATTGGTGCGGCTCATGCTATGCCGCGCGCTGCCCGGTGGCCGAGCGTGCGAACCAGGTAGCCAACCCGGCGACGGACAGCACCGCCAGCGTCAGCATGATTGATAGCGCTGAACCAAAAGGCCAGTCACGGGTGCCGAGGAATTGATCCTTGATCAGATTGCCGATGAGAATGTCGCCCGTGCCGCCGAGTATGTCCGGCACGGCAAACATGCCGAGTACCGGGATGAATACGAGTGCCGAGCCCGAAAAAACGCCGGGCAGAGATAGCGGCCAAGTGACGCGCCAGAAGCGCTGCCAGCCGTTGGCGCCCAGATCCTGTGCCGCGTCCAGAAGCGAGGGATCATGCTTTTCCAGGTTGGTATAAAGCGGTAGCACCATAAACGGCAGGTGTACATATACCATGCCGACCAATACGGCAAACGGCGAGAACAACAACGTCACAGGAGCAATCCCGAATGCGCCGAGAATAGTATTGATGAAATGGCTGAGCCCGGATTCCGGCCCAAGAATAATCATCCAGGCATAAATACGGATGAGGAAATTGCTGGCAAATGGCAACACCACCAGCAGCACCATCAGATTTCGGAAACGTTTTTCACTGCGCGCGATCAGCACTGCCAGCGGATAGGCCATAATGAGACAAATGAGGGTAGTTGCTGACGCAACGCCGAAGGATTTGAGAAAAATTTCAGCGTAAAGAATGTCGCTGAAAAAAAACTGGTAAGCTTCGGCAGTAAGGCCGTATTCGCCGTCGACTGCTCCCGCGGGCGCAGTGATGGGCGCCAGGCCCCCGAACTCGCCCGGAAAGCGGAACGAGGTGAGGATCATAATCAGGCTGGGGACAACGAAGAACACGACCAGGAACAATAGCGGCGGTCCGCTTACCAGAAATCGGGCAGCGCGAGGCGCATTGGCTTCTTCTTTAGTCATTGAGAAAAATACCGGCGTCGTGATGCCACGAGATGCTTACTGGATCCCCTACCTCGAAAAACTTTGCACGTCCAGGTGCGGAATTAGGCAGCAAAGCCTCTATATAGGCACCATTGGGGAGTTCAACGATATAAGTGGTAACATCTCCAACATATAAAAAATCATGTACTTTACCGAGGAAATGGTTTTTCAGCTGCCGCGCTTCGGATGGGTGGGAAATCAATATCTGTTCGGGGCGAATCGCGATCGTACCTTTGTCGCCCGCTTTGATGCCTTCCTTGCCGGCGGTGGTAACTTCCCCCACTTCGCCCACATCAAGTCTCAAATGGGTAGGCGCAGCCTCCAGGACTTGCGCGTTCATCATGCTGATCTTGCCGATAAAATCCGCAACAAAGCGATTTTTGGGAAAGCCATAGATTTTGGAAGGTTCGTCGATTTGCTCGACATTGCCACGGTTCATCACGGCGATGCGATGGGACAGCGCCAGCGCCTCATTCTGGGCGTGGGTAACAAAAACGAACGTTACCCCAACCTCTTTCTGAAGATTGATCAACTCCATCTGCATTTCCTCGCGCAATTTGGCATCGAGTGCGCCCAATGGTTCATCCAGCAGCAACAATCGGGGGCGATTGACTAATCCTCTGGCAAACGCCACGCGCTGTTTCTGGCCGCCTGATAATTCATTGGGGAAACGGTTGCCGAAATTCGACAGGCGGACGCTGTCCAGTGCATCCGCTACCCTGGTTTTTATTTCATGTGGTTTTTTGCCGGCCATCTGGAGTGGAAACGCAATATTGTCCGCTACCGTCATGTGCGGAAACAACGCATAGGTTTGAAATACGGTATGGACGGGGCGTTTTTCCGGCGGCGTGCCGACCATATCTCTTCCGTCCAGCAGGATCTGGCCGGAATCCGGAAGATCAAACCCGGCTATCATCCGTAGGAGCGTTGTTTTACCACAGCCCGACGGCCCCAGCAGCGTGAAGAATTCCCCCGCCTCCACACTGATGCTGACATTGTCGACCGCGGTATAGCTGCCAAAGCGCCGTGTGACATTACGGATTTCAAGTAGCGCCATTGCCGTGCCGGTTAAAAGACAAAAGACGGGGATTTTACCAAAGTTTATCCATGGATTGACGAACCGCCATCGTTTGGAACATTGCCTTGGGCGCTGCGGGGAAGGAGATGGGTTGCCGGTTTATCGTTTCGTCAGGAAGATG
Source organism: uncultured beta proteobacterium (assembly GCA_963850515.1). GTDB lineage: Bacteria > Pseudomonadota > Gammaproteobacteria > Burkholderiales > Nitrosomonadaceae > Nitrosospira. The sequence continues at coordinate 4,437 of CAWKMH010000055.1, read as the reverse complement.
CAGATGTTGCCGGAATGGACGCTGGAGTGGGTGGGCGTAAAATGCCTTCGCTAGTCATTATTCCAAAGCTGAAGCAGTACAGGCGGAAGAGAACGAAAAAAAGGATTATCGGCCCTTATAGCCATAGCTGCCACAGCATTGCCACCGTTAGCAATACTATAAGGATGGAAAACAAGCGGTTCTGCGCCTTTTTTCGAGGATAAACTGATTCATCTTTTCTTCCAGCCCGCTTGTACGGATTTCCGTCAAGGCATGATGCATCAAGCGCGGAAATTGTGGCATGATGACCGCCCAGCTCGATGCTTCCTTCTGCAGCCGACGGCTGAGCCCGCGCCAGCCAAGCTGTTCGGCCATCCAGTTTTCCAGGTACGGCTTCGCGGTTGTCCACAGATCGAGATCAGGATCGAGGTCGCGTCCCAACCCCTCGATATTCAGTAGGGTTTTTTGCAGCATTACCAGTTGCGGCTGGATTTCCACGTTGAACTGGCGGGATGTCTGGAATAGACGAAGCAGTACACGGCCAAAGGAAATTTCTTTCAGCGGTTTGTCAAAGATGGGTTCGCATACGGCACGGATCGCAGTTTCGAAATCATCAACACGAGTATTTTTTGGCGCCCACCCCGCCTCGACATGCGCTTCGGCCACACGCTTGTAGTCGCGCCGGAAAAATGCAAGGAAATTTTGCGCCAGATAATTTTTGTCCTCGTCAGTGAGCGTTCCCATTATGCCGAAATCGACCGCGATGTAACGGCCGTCCTGACCAACAAAAATATTGCCGGGATGCATATCGGCATGGAAATAACCGTCCCGGAATACCTGGGTAAAAAATATTTCCACGCCGACTCGGGCAAGCCTTGGAATATCGACTCCCTGCTCGCGCAGTTTCGCCACCTGGCTGATGGGCGTGCCTTTTACGCGCTGCATCACCATAACGCCGGAATAGCAATAATCCCAGTAAACTTCCGGCACCAGCAGCAATGGAGAATCCAGAAAATTACGCCGCAACTGGCTGCAGTTCGATGCCTCGCGCATGAGGTCCAGTTCGTCATCCAGGTGACGGGCAAATTCGGTCACGACCTCGCGTGGCTTGAGCCGCTTGCCGTCGGGCCACAGCGCTTCGACCAGCAAAGCGCCGGAATCCATCAATGCCACATCATGCGCGATGATAGGGGCGATGCCCGGGCGCAGCACTTTGACTGCAACTTCTGTTCCGTCATGCAGCACCGCCAGATGAACCTGTGCGATGGATGCGCTGGCTACCGGTTCTGCGTCGAAGACCAGAAAGACTTCGGTGACCGGTTTTCCATAGATCTGCTCCAGTGTCTTGATGGCGAGACTGGAGGGAAACGGAGGGACCTGATCTTGCAGTTTGGCCAGTTCATCGGCGATATCCTGCGGCAGAAGATCTCGGCGAGTCGAAAGCATCTGGCCGAACTTGACGAATATAGGGCCCAGAGTTTCCAGCGCGAGGCGAAGGCGCTCGCCACGCGCCCTTCCAGCCGCCGCCAGAACGTCGCCGCCTTGACAACAGGCCGCAACAGACCGCAGCCGCTCGTGGCCCAGAAAAAATTCATCAAGGCCAAAACGAAATGCTACAGAGAGTATTTTGAGAAGGCGAAAGAAACGCATTTATTCCAAGGAATGGTAGTTCGTCTGTAATCTTTAATCTCTTCGGGTTTAATTCCCCGTCCCCTTGGGCGCGTTAAGGTTTGCTGAAAGCCAGCAAATTGTAAGAGCGCAGTTAATACCCCGCTGCTTGCGGTGGGGTGCTTTATTTTTGTTTGTCGTGGAGCCGACTTTTTAGCGATCCAGCGCGTTCACGCGCACTTCCAGACTTGCCGCACGGCTCCGTAATGTGTTTATTTCACGAATAAGCTCATGCATATCCATGGATTTTGCAAGTAATGGCTGCTCTTCTGTCAGATATTCCACCAGCGTCTGCCATAAATTACGTGCGGTTTCAGCTTGCCAGTGCATCAGGCCTTCGCCAGTCTGCACCACCCGATGCGCGAGGATATCTCCCATTACACCGCTTATATCCTGCTCCACGTCCCAATGCAGATTTTTTCCGATAAGGAGAATTTCTTCCGCAAACTCGCTATCGCCGGAAATCCGTGACTTCGCGATATGCATCTTCGTCATGAGCAAGCAAGCGCGGTAATAAACCTGGAATAAGCGTCAAGGTGGCGTCATCGAGAGCGCCCTTTGCCGCCGCCGATACCTCACCGCTGGCCTGGATGGTCAGGGCGAGGTCAGGGAAGGGAGAGAGGCGAAAACGTGCCGTCCTGCCTGCATGAAGCTGCAACCGCTTGCGCGCCCAGCTCTCTCCACGCAACAAGTGGTTAAGCGGGGCTATCGCAACGGATGCCAGCATGGCAGGCAGATCTATGAAACTTGCTGAATTCCTGCCAACAGCCAGACGGATTCAGGGTCCTTGATATTCTTCTGCACGTGCCAGATTTCATCAAACGCTTCCGGTGGATTGGAAGACTCCCGTAATTGGCCGTTGAACCGGACACTGGCAATGGCCGTGTTATTTTCGGTAACCACCTCAAGCAGTTCCGCATTGATACCCATTACCTCGGTTTTTTGAGGCTCATTGCCGCGTTCGGTGATCTGCATGCTGATCTCAGCAAACATTTCCGGCGTAGTGTATTCCCGGATATCGCTCAGATCCCGTGCATCATTGGCCGCTTGCAAGCGGATGAATGACGTTTTTGCATTGCGCAGGAATGGCTCGACCTGGAAGTCCGCAGGAATATTTGCGGTTTTGCTGGTGACAGCTTGTGCCTGGGCTGGCGCTGCCGTGCTTTCCCCCGGCGCCGCTGCGGGTTCTGTTGCCGGCGCAGTCGCCGCTACTGCCGGGGCCTGCTCCCATGCCCGAATACTGCATCGGCCGTGCCGAATGTTCCTGCCGCGGCTTGCGCAGCATGCGCACGACGAAGAAAACCGCAGCCATCAGTGCAGCCAGCATCAACACATCCATCATATTGATGCCTTCAAACGCGCCACCCATGAACAATGCCGCCAGCAATCCTCCCGCAGCCAATCCAGCCAGCGGGCCCATCCACCTATTACCTGCGGCGGCAGGTGCCGACGCAGCAGGGGGTGTTTGCGCCGATTTGGGAGGAGTTTGCGGGCTGATGGCTTCACGTTGCTTGCCGATGCTTTTGCCGCCGCCGAAGCGCCTTGCTTCAGCATCAAAGGCGGCCAATCCGAAGCTTAAAATGGCCAAAGTCAGCAGGGTCAATATTTTCTTCATGATGGTCTCCTGAGAGGACGGTGAAAGGAAAGAGTATAGCATTATCGATTCACCTGGATGTTCCATAAATTGCATCGGATACGCCTGTCTGAAAGCGTTTCCCAAGGTTAATCACAATCTCGTCATGTCACTGCCCGGATAAGGGAACAACACTGAAAAATATAGCTGATTTTGGCGAGTGATTGATGATTGTTGGCATCTGTATTCTGACCACCATTGCCGCAGCTAAGTGCGATCTTGCCGCTTATTATTCCTATTTCGATACGTGGATTTATCACCTGTCGGCAGTCGTGTTCACCTGTAGCCTGAACGGCTGCATCCGAAGCGCCGCAGATGGTGGAGATCGAAATAGAGTGTCATATGTTGCCGGGCGTACAGACTCTTATGCAGAACCGTGTCTAATCAGTAATCGATTTACCCGGTGTCCAGTCTCGCCCAGTCCCTGTGCTGGGACTGGACTGTGATTGGCGATACATTTCTGCATCCATGACCACAATCATACTGACCGTTAATACTGGCAGTTCATCAGTTCGCCTGGGAGCCTTCACTTGCGATGGCGACACGTTCACGGAGCTGGCGAGCATACGGCATGATCTTTCCGCCGGCGAACCTTGCGTCATACTGAAAAATTCATGCGGAGGCATGCGCTCAGAGGAATCACCGTGGCAGCGCATCGTGTGGTTCATGGCGGTATGAATCTTGCCGCGCCATGCCTGATCGACAGAAAATCGAGCAGGAGATCGAGCGGTTGGCGCTGCTGGCGCCACTTCACAACCCCGTTGCGCTGCGGTGGATACGCGCAACCCGCGAGGTGTTGAAGGATATTGTCCAGGTCGCGGTGTTTGATACCGCGTTTTTTACGGCTCTGCCGGAAACAGCGCGGGCTTATGCTATTCCGCATGAGCTTGCTGAAAAGCATGGATTGCGCAGATATGGTTTTCATGGGCTTGCGCATAAGTCCATGTGGCAAAGCTGGCGGGCGCTACAACCGGAGTCTTTGCAAAGTGCAAGAATAATTTCGATGCAACTCGGGGCGGGTTGCTCGATCACGGCGACCGATAATGGATTGCCACGAGATACTTCAATGGGGTTTTCACCCTTGGAGGGGCTGGTGATGGCAACGCGTTCAGGCGATATAGATCCGGGTCTCGCCACATTTCTCCAGCGTCAGGAAA
>CAWKMH010000054.1:0-12561 GCA_963850515.1 uncultured beta proteobacterium | reverse complement strand
GTTTTGTCATCTACTGGTTCAACCGTATTGCTTATGGTTACCAAGGGCACCAGACTGCTTGAAGCTTTGCGAGTCATTACTGATCTTGGGCTACCTAGCCAGCAACAAAATGAACGCACTGCCCTTTGCTTGCTCGCCCTTTTGAACCTGACTGCCGGTCAGCGTTGGCACTGAAGCCGAGGCACCAATGATCGGCATCACCCCGATCATGGATTGGTCCCGAAACCACTATCGTCGGGTATACGCCCCTAATATCGCGAGAGACTTTCCGTCGCCAGTCGATGCACCAGATGGTCGCTGCCGGTATAGCTCTCTACAACCCCGACAAACCCGACCGTGCGGTAGAATTCCCCTCACGCAGTTTATCAGATTGAACCAAGCCTCCTGTCAGTGCTCCGGGCTTATGGCACCGATCGTATGCCAAATTCTTGGCAAAATGATTCGAAAACCGGGAAGCTCTTATCGAACGGTATGCAAAAGCAAGAGAAATGCAGATGTAATCCCGATCAAGATTTCAGAGGGGCAAGAAATTAAGCTATCTTCCGGTGAACACAGCCAATTAATTAAGAACATCATTGAGGATTTTGGGCCCCGGTACGTTCCCGGCGGTCGGCTAGTCTACGTTGGTGACACCAGCGATAAATGGAGGTTTTTCGACCAGGAGTTGTCTGCGACCTTGGGAGTTATCGTAGACGGTCATGGCAAAATGCCAGACGTTGTGATCTACTGTACAGTCCGGAATTGGCTCCTGCTAATCGAATCCGTGACCAGTCATGGCCCAGTTGACGGCAAACGCCATGCTGAACTCGCCCACTTGTTCAGCAAGTGTACGGCTGGGCTGGTTTATGTGTCGGCCTTCCCCAATCGGAGGATGATGTACAAATACTTGAATGTGATTTCGTGGGAAACTGAGGTATGGGTTGCCGATGCACCCTCTCATATGATTCACTTCAATGGTTCCCGGTTCTTGGGTCCGTACTGACCGTTCAGTATGCTGCCTAATGTTCTCCGGTCAGAGCCTTATTTTGATTCTCCTATGACAGCAACGTCGGGCTAGAACGATCCCTAAAAAGTAGCTGTGTAGGTGGAATTTTCTGCGTGCGAAAAAACATTTGAATCAATACAAAAGTGAAACTTACGTGACTGACATTTTCAAGTTATTCAGCTTTTTTTGATAGCCGGACCATAGGTAAAGATGGAAAATCTGGTCCGCCATACCCCAATGATGCAGCAATATCTGCGTATCAAGGCGCAGTATCCCGATATGCTGATGTTCTATCGCATGGGGGATTTCTACGAGCTGTTTTTTGAAGATGCAGAAAAAGCGGCCAGGCTGCTCGACATTACCCTGACCCGGCGCGGCGCCTCGGCGGGCGAACCCATCAAGATGGCGGGCGTGCCCTATCATTCCGCCGAACAGTATCTGGCAAAACTCATCAAGCTTGGCGAATCGGTGGCGATCTGTGAACAGACCGGCGATCCCGCTACGTCCAAGGGGCCGGTGGAACGCCAGGTCATGCGGATTATTACGCCTGGAACACTGACCGATTCGGCGTTGCTGGATGAAAAACGCGAAAGTATTTTGCTTGCCCTGTGCGTGCATGAAACAACGCTGGGGCTGGCATGGCTCAATCTGGCGGCGGGGCAATTTTGGGTATTGGAAACATCACTCGATAATCTGGCAAGTGAGCTTGAACGCCTGAAGCCAGCGGAAATTCTTTTGCCGGATTCGCTGGATACGCTTGTCGGGCTCAATGGTGCGGGTGCATCCAAAACGTGTCTTAAGCGTTTGCCCTTTTGGCAGTTCGACGTCGAGGCTGCTGTTCGCATTCTTTCTCGCCAACTGGGAACCCATGACCTTTCCGGTTTCGGTTGCGAGGACCTGCATTCGTCGCTGGGCGCAGCCGGTGCGTTGCTGGAATACGCCCGCCTCACGCAAGGCAGCAGTATTGCCCATATCAAGGCATTGCGGGTGGAGCGGGACGATGCCTATTTGCGCATGGACGCTGTCACTCGCCGCAATCTGGAAATTTCCGAGACCATACTTGGCGGTGCGTCGCCCACTTTGTTATCCCTGTTCGATACCTGCTCGACCAATATGGGCAGCCGTCTGCTGCGGCACTGGCTGCATCATCCCCTGCGCGACCGGGCAGCGATTCAGAACCGGCTTGACAGCGTGTCGTTTTTAATCGGAGAAGCGGGCTCAGGACCCTACCTTTCCGTTCGAGGATGCCTCAAGCGGGTCGCCGACATCGAGCGTATCACCGCCCGCATCGGGCTGAGATCGGCCCGCCCACGGGATTTGTCCGGATTGCGCGATAGTCTCAAACGGCTGCCGGAAGCGATTGCGGCTATCGCTGATATCGCCGCTATCGCTGAAGTCATGAACGGCATTGACGAGCATATTGCCGCGCTGGCGCGATCGATGACCCCGGATGCGACGCTTGTCGGGCTTCTGGAAGAGTCCTTGCGCGAAGAGCCGGAGGTTGTGCTGCGCGCAGGCGGTGTGATCGCGGATGGCTACGATGCCGAACTGGATGAGCTGCGCGCCATACAGAACAATTGCGGTGAATTTTTGCTGCAACTCGAAACACGGGAAAAAGCGCGCACCGGCATTTCGAATCTCAAAGTGGAATATAACCGGCTGCATGGTTTTTATATCGAAGTGACGCACGCGCACACTGAGAAGATCCCGGAGGACTACCGTAGAAGGCAGACGCTGAAGAATGCCGAGCGCTATATTACGCCAGAGCTCAAGGCCTTTGAAGAAAAGGCACTCTCTGCGCAGGACCGCGCGCTGGAACGGGAAAAGCTTTTATATGATGAGCTGCTGGAAGGGCTTTTGCCGCATATCAGTCACTTGCAGCAGGTCGCCCGCAGTATTGCCGAACTGGATGTATTAGCCGCCTTCGCCGAACGCGCGCTGGCCCTGGACTATATCGTGCCGGCCTTTACCGAGTGAAGCCGTTATTGAAATTGAGGCGGGCCGTCATCCTGTCGTGGAAAAACAGGTGGAAAATTTCATCGCCAACGATGTCCGGCTCGGCGCTTCCGAGCGGCGCCGCGCGGCAAATGCTCGTCATTACCGGCCCCAACATGGGCGGAAAATCCACCTATATGCGACAAGTCGCACTGATTGCGTTACTCGCACATTGCGGCAGCTACGTTCCGGCAAAAAATGCGCGCTTCGGCCCGCTGGATCAGATCTTTACCCGTATCGGCGCTTCCGATGATCTGGCCGGGGGACGCTCAACCTTCATGATGGAAATGACGGAAGCCGCCAATATCCTGCATAACGCCACTGCACAAAGCCTGGTGTTGATGGATGAGATAGGACGGGGAACCTCTACTTTTGACGGCTTGGCTCTGGCCTTTGCGATTGCCAGGTATCTATTGAAAAACAACCGCTGCTACACGTTATTTGCAACTCATTATTTTGAACTGACGAGGCTTGCGGAGGAGTTTGCGCAGGCCGCCAATGTGCACCTGCGTGCGGTGGAACACAAGCATCATATTGTATTCCTGCACTCGGTCGATGAGGGCGCTGCGAGTCAGAGCTACGGGCTTCAAGTGGCTGCGCTGGCCGGTGTGCCGGAGCAAGTGATCAGAACAGCAAGAAAATATCTGGCGAAACTTGAGGAGGAAGCGGTTGGCAGACACCCACAACGGGATTTGTTTGCGGCAGCGTCGGCTACCGCAAAAGAAAACCCGCAAACCCTGCCCGAACACCCCGTACTTAAACTGCTACGCGCTATCGTCCCGGACGAGCTAAGCCCGAAGCAAGCGCTGGAAGAACTCTATGCGCTGAAAAAAGCCGCAGAGAAAGACCGGTCTATAAGAATAACAACCGGACGAGGCAATCAACCGGTTGTCATAACCGGAATTGAGATCAGTTTGCGCGTGAAGATACTGCGAGTTCGCCGACTTCTCTTCAATGTTCGTGCCCATGGGCACCATGGACGTGGCCGTGAGCCAGTTCCTCTGCGGTGGCGGGCCGTACTGCGGTAACCGTACAATCGAAGCGCAGTGTCACGCCCGCGAATGGATGATTGCCGTCTACTACCACTTTGTCTTCGGCAATGTCGGTTACGGTATAGATAAAGGCATCGTCGGAACCTTCTTCGCCTCCTTCAAACTGCATTCCGACCGTTACATTGTCGGGGAAAAGATCGCGAGGCTCGACTCGCACCAAGTCGCTATCGTATTCACCAAAAGTATTTTCCGGCTCCATCAAAACTGAGCAACTATAGCCCACTTCCTTGCTATGCAATTCTTCTTCCACCATTGGGAAGATTCCGTCATAGCCTCCATGCAGGTAGCTGATTGGCGCATCGGGTTCTTCCATGATCTTGCCGGCCAGATCAGATAATTTATAGTTGAGTGACACCACGCTGTCTTTTTCGATTCTCATATTATCAAGGCCGTAGGTTAATGTAGTTTAATTGTTGCCATAAAGATGAGCGGCAATATTTCTTGTGTAATTCTCGAGAAAACCGCTCGCTCCCAAGTATGCGCATATGCTATCAATGTGGCTTATCGAGAGCAACCATAATTGCATTAGTAATTATGAAATGAATAAAGTTCTGCCTCGAGGGAATCTGTATATGCCCAACGCAGCCTTATCCGTAGGTTCACAGGTTTTTACAGGTTCCAATCAATTCTCTGACTGGCGCAAAGCTGCGTCGGTGCACTACCGAGATCCCATGAGTTCTTAGCGCCGCAATGTGTCGTTCTGTGGAATATCCCTTATGCTGGTCAAAGCCATAACGTGGGAAGCGCTGGTGTAACGCCACCATCTCCGCGTCACGTGCCGTCTTTGCCAGAATGGAAGCGGCGGAGATCTCGGGTACCAGGCTATCGCCTCTGACGATTGTGGTCACGGGACATCGCAGGCGAGGTTTCTGGTTCCCATCCACCAATACCCTGGAAGGAACCAGAGACAGACTCTCTACAGCACGTTTCATGGCCAGCAAACTTGCCTGAAGAATATTGATTCGATCGATTTCCTTAACCGATGCGAAACCGATAGCCCAAGCGATGGAATGTGCTTTAATGGCAACAGTCAAACTGTTGCGCTTGGCTTCGCTTAGTGTTTTTGAATCCGCCAGACCCTCAATGCAATAGTCTGGATTGAGTATTACGCAGGCGGCGAATACCGGTCCTGCCAGCGGTCCCCTGCCGGACTCATCCACGCCACAAACCCAGTTAGATTCGCTTGCCATCACTTCTTGCAGCTTCCCTTTCTCAATGCTCGCAACTGCCTAGCCAAAATATTTTCGGCATCCTTACTCCTTGCGGCGCATTGTGCACATCAATTCGGCCACGGCAACAGTCCGGCCTTCCACTTCCGCCTGGACAGCATATTTCCAGATTCCAATCCGCTCGCGCAGAATCGTGGCCTTGAGTATCAGCTGATCACCCGGCACTACCGGCTTCTTGAAACGAGCACCATCTATGCCGACAAAATAGTAAACCGAATTCTCGTCGGTTTCCAGATTCGCGGTCTTGAGCGTCAGAAGAGCAGCCGCTTGTGCCAATGCCTCGACGATGAGAACGCCCGGCATAACCGGATAATGAGGAAAATGACCACCGAAGAACGGCTCGTTAATGGTCACATTCTTGAGCGCGGTGATGCTCTTCCCGGGATCGCAGGTTAAAACGCGGTCAACAAGTAAAAAAGGATAGCGATGGGGGAGATACTTTAGAATTTCCTGAATATCCATGGGTGATAATATCTCCTGAGTCCGTAATGATAACAGTCTGGATAAGCAAGGCCGACCCCGCGTATTCCGCAGGAGAACTATCGGGCTGCTACTTGTCCGCCAAGGCCTTGATCACCTTCTCGGTAATATCGACACGTGCACTACGGTAGACGAGATCGCGCAGGGGCAATATCAAGTCGTACTTTTCTGCCTCCGCGATTATTTGAATGGCTTTACTGGCGGTCAACTGAAGTGTGGCCACTTCATCGTTCTGGCGCAAGCTCAAGTCTTCGCGCATCTGCCGTTGAGCGCGCTGAAGTTCGCGGTTAAGGGTGGCAAGTTCGCGCTCCTTGCCGCGCCGGTCCGCTTCCGGCATCGTTTTTCCCTCATTTTCAAGAAGGTCCTGCAGCGCCTTGGCCTGTAAAGCCAACTTCTTGATTTCCTGGTCACGCGGCAAGAATTCCTTCTCTATTTTTTTCAGCGCTCTTACCGCAGGCGCTGATTCGGCTAGAATTCTCTCGGTATCGACAACGCCAATCTTGATCTCATCCGCAAGGGCACCCGCCGATCCCCAGGCAGATGCAAGGATGACGCATGCTGCCGCCGTTAAAGTTCTTAGCCTTAGAACCTTTTGTTTCAATTTTATCTCCGGATTGTTCATTTAATTTAGAACTGCTGCCCAAATTGAAACTGAAACCGCTGCAAACTGTCGCCCGGTTTATCATTCAACGGTTGTGCGGCGCTGACTTTAAGCGGCCCCATCGGTGAAATCCACATTACTGCGACTCCCGCGGAATAACGCAAGCCTTCCTGCTGCGGCCTTTCTCCATCAGGACCCCAGACCGTGCCGCCATCCAGAAATACGCTCAGGCGCACTGTTCGATCGTTTTTCATGCCGGGCATCGGGAACAGTACCTCCACGCTGCCTACACCACGTTTATTGCCGCCGAGGGCTCTATTGGTCGCGTCACGTGGACCCAACGAGCTGATGTTATAGCCTCGAACCGAGGTATTGCCACCGGCAAAAAAATTCTTGAAAAAGGGAAGATCCTTGCCGTTGTAACCGCCACCGTATCCGAATTCGCCCTTCAACATAAGAGTAAAGAGTTGCGTAATAGGATAATACCAACTGAGGTCATAACTCACTTTATAATAGGTCAGATCGCCTCCCGGCAAACCTGCTTCCGCAAATACCCGCTGCGTGGTGCCTTAGGTCGTCCAGATGGCGCTATTGCGGCCATCGCGCCGCCAGCTGAGCGTTGCAGGTATATTGATGGTGCTCCGCCCGAATTTTTCCACAAAATTGATATTACGCTGGGGACTGTTGGCGCCTAGATCGATCGTCGTATTTTCGAGGCCAGTCCACCTATAACTCTGTCATTTTCGTTGATCGGAATGCCAAAGCGTACACCGGCACCGGTGGTATCGGTATTGAAGTTCATCACAGACGATAGCGAACTTGTATTCAGGACCCGCTTATAAAGATCGAACCCGGCGTTTATGCCGTCACGGGTAAAATAAGGATCGGTATAAGATAACGAATAGGTCTTGTTAACACGACCGGTATTGATCATGAGATTGACAAATTTACCTGTACCGAAAATGTTGTCCTGGGCAATGGAACCGCTCAATATCAGTCCCTCCATGTTGGAATAACCTGCTCCAAACATTACCGCGCCAGTAGGCTTTTCCTTTACCTCGACGTTCACGTCAATCTGATCGGTAGCGCCCGAAACCGCCGGGGTCTCGAGGTTGACGGAATTGAAAAAATTCAGGCGGTCTATCCGTGTCTTGGACTGGTTTATTTTGCTAGTCGAATACCATCCTCCTTCGAATTGGCGCATTTCCCGGCGAATCACCTCATCACGGGTGCGATTGTTGCCCGTTATGTTGATACGTCTTACGTACACCCTGCGCCCCGGATCTATAAAAAAAGTAAACGCCACCTGTTGTGTTTCTTTATCCAGTTGAGGCGACGCATTGATATTTGCAAATGCGTAGCCATCGTCGCCAAGCCGGTCGGTAATGAGCTTGATGGATTCAGTCAACCGCTCGCGTGAAAAAACCTCACCCTCTTCAATTTTTATGAGCTTGCGCAATTCTTCTTCCGGCACCAGCAGCTCGCCGGCGAGCTTTATCTCGGAAACCTTATATTGGGGACCTTCAACGATATTTACCGTGATATAAATATCCTGCATATCGGCGGTGATGGAAACCTGGGTGGATTCAATGCTGAACTCGAGATAACCGCGATTGAGATAATAGGATCGTAGCGACTCAAGATCGGCGGAGAGCTTCTGTTTTGAATACTGATCCTCCTTGGAGAACCAGGTAAGCAGACCAGGCGTCCTCAACACGAGCGCGCTCAGCAACTCCTTTTCCTTGAAAGCCTGGTTCCCGACGATATTGATCTTGCGAATTTTGGCGGTCTTGCCTTCATCCACATGGAAATTGATTCCAATGCGATTACGTTCAAGCGGCGTTGTGGTGGTAGTAATTTTTACCCCGTATTTACCACGGCTGATGTACTGCTGCTTGAGTTCGTGTTCGGCTCTTTCCAGCACTGAGCGATCGAATATCCGTGATTCCGCCAACCCAGCCTGTTTCAGCCCTTCCTTCAGCTTATCTTTCTCGAATTCCTTCGCGCCGATAATGCTGATCTGTGCAATAGCGGGACGCTCCTCCACCACTACTATCAAAATGCCATTTTCAGATTCGAGCCGTACATCCTTGAAAAAACCGGTGGCATAGAGCACCTTGATGGCAGCCGCGGCCTTTTCATCGTCAAGCGTATCTCCCACCTTCACGGGAAGATAACTGAACACTGTCCCCGCCTCGGTTCGCTGTATGCCTTCCACCCGTATGTCCTTCACTACGAATGGCTCGCGCGCCCATGAAACCGAAGCGCAGAAGGCAGAAACGAGCGCGACGAGATACCTGACTTTCATACTTTAACTGGGGATAAGCCGGCTGATATCGTTGTATATGGCAAAAGCCATCAGGGCAAATAACAGTACCATCCCGACCTGCTGACCCATTTCGATGGTTTTCGCAGAAACAGGACTGCCTTTGACGATTTCGATCACATAATACATTAAATGCCCCCCGTCCAGTACGGGAATAGGTAACAGGTTCAGCACACCCAGACTGATGCTGATGAGGGCGACAAAGCCCAGATAGGATGACAGGCCCATCTGTGCCGATTTGCCTGCGTAGTCGGCGATCGTGATGGGGCCGCTCACATTCTTCCAGGATACTTCACCCGCGACCATTTTCCACAACATATGCAAAGTAAATATCGACGTTTCCCAGGTTTTGCTTATGGCCTTGACCATGGCTGTGCCCGCCGGATAACTGACTTCTATGAGCAGCTTTTTCAGTTCGTCATGGTCGATCCGGGGTCCGATACCTATTTTGCCGATTTTCTCTCCGCTGTCGGTGGTCGTATCGGGAACGACTTCTATACTCAGCGTCGTGTCGTTACGGTGAATATCCAGTATTAGCGGAACTCCCGGACTGGCCCGTATCTTTTGCACCAGGTCTTCCCAAAGCGTAATCCGCTTGCCGTCTATTGCCAGAATCTCATCGCCCGCCTGCAAACCGGCACGACTACCTGCGCTATCCGGCGTCACCTGCGAAATGATGGGTTTCACCGCGGGCTGATAGCTGCTCAAGCCGACTTTCTTCAGAAAATCACCGTCCAGATCGTCGGCATGAATGCCGCTGAAGTCTATTTGCCGCGAGACAAGTTGTCCGTGTGTATCAAGTGTCTCCACGGTCACGGCGGGTGACCTTTCCACCGCACTCGACAGCAATAACCAACGAGCATCCTGCCAGGTGGCGACGGGTTCAGCTTCGATTTTCACGATAGTGTCACCCTTCTCGAAACCTGCAACCGCTGCTGGCGTTGCTGGCACCACGGGCCCCAGGACGGGTTTCATAGCGCTGACGCCGAGCACGAACAGAAGCCAGTAAAGCACGATGGCCAGAAGAAAGTTGGCGATAGGCCCTGCCGCCACAACCGCTAGCCGCTGTGCCACAGGCTTGCGGTTGAAGGTTCGCGTCAGTTCCTCGGGTGGAACGGCACCCTCGCTTTCATCGAGCATCTTCACGTAACCGCCGAGAGGAAAGGCGGCTATTACCCACTCGGTTTGGTCTTTTCCCCAGCGCTTCCGTAATAAAGGCTGACCAAAGCCGATCGAAAAACGCAGCACTTTTATTCCACACCAGCGCGCCACCAGAAAATGGCCAAATTCATGAAATACGATCAGCAGCCCTAAGGCGACAACGAAAGCAACGATGGTAAAAATGAATGTCATGCGGCATGCCGGCAACTAACGCGGCCCAAGGGAGCTTCAAATATCCGGAAGAAATGGCTTGCTGTCTTCCGCAAAGCAGGATGGCAGCGTGATTGGTGAGAAATGATCAGATTGGCGTCAGGCACAACGGGGGAAACGCCGATACTTTATGCCAGGCACGTCAGCCACTCATGTGCAGCTTCACGCGCTATGCTATCCGCATACAGCACATCATCAAGGGTGGCGATATCCTGACGGCCAATAGTCTGCATTACGTCTTCAATCATGGCCGGGATCGCGGTAAAAGGCATTTTACATGCCAGAAAAGACTCTACCGCTACTTCGTTCGCTGCGTTGAGTATCGCTGGTGCGCTGCCTCCGGTTGCCAGCGCCTGGTATGCCAGCCTCAAACAGGGAAAGCGTCTGAAATCCGGCGCTTCGAAATCCAGCCGGCCGACTTTGAACATATCCAGGGGTGTCACACCCGTTTCAATCCGGTCCGGAAAACCCAGGGCATGTGCAATCGGCGTACGCATGTCCGGATTACCAAGCTGTGCCAATACCGAACCATCTACATATTCGACCATGGAATGGATGATGCTTTGGGGATGAATCACTACCTGGATCTGGTCCGGCGGAGCTTCAAACAGCCAATGCGCCTCGATGACTTCCAGCCCCTTGTTCATCATGGTAGCGGAGTCGACTGAAATCTTCCGCCCCATTACCCAATTGGGATGAGCACATGCCTGCCCCGGCGTTACCTCCTCCAGCGAGCTCAGCGGAGATTGCCGAAACGGACCGCCGGATGCGGTCAGTAAAATGCGGCGTACCCCGATTGCGCCTAAATCACCATTGAAATGCTGCGGTAGCGATTGGAAAATCGCATTGTGTTCGCTGTCTATCGGCAGTAGAGTGGCGTTATTCTCTTTGACCACATCCATAAAAATCCGCCCCGCCATGACCATGGTTTCCTTGTTGGCGAGCAGCACCTGCTTGCCCGCACGGGCGGCGGCAAACGTGGGACGTATGCCGGCCGCACCGACGATCGCCGCCATCACCGTATCCACTTCTGCTAGCGACGCCACTTTTTCCAGCGACTCGACACCGGAGAGCACCTCGGTAGCAAGTCCGGCCGCGCGAATTTCTGTCCGCAGCCATTCGGCACTGGCCGCTTCGAGCATTACCGCATAACGCGGCTGAAAACGACGGCATTGTTCCAGCATCTTTCTGGAATTGTTGTTGGCGGTAAGTGCAACAACGAAATCGGTCAGGATGACGTGAAACCACGTCCAGCGTACTTACTCCGATAGTGCCGGTAGAGCCAAGAATAGTGAGATGACGAACGGCTATCATAATTCGGACTGTAAAAATAAAAGTGACAAAACAGCTATCGGCAGGGTTGAAGTCAGCGCATCAATGCGATCAAGTATACCACCGTGCCCGGGTAAAATATTGCCGCTATCCTTCACTCCGGCATGACGTTTCATCAGGGATTCGAACAAATCGCCGATGATACCCATCATGGCGAGCACCAGCAACAGCGGAACCAGTAACATGCCATGGCTTTTCCTCCGCGATAACTCCATGTCAGCGCATAAATAAACACCGCGACCAGCGCTCCCGCCACGCCTTCCCAGGTCTTGCCCGGACTGATAGCGGGCGCGAGCTTATGCTTTCCCCAGGCACGCCCGGTAAAATAAGCTGCGCTATCGGAAATCCAGACGGTGGCCATGAAACCCAGCAGGAGAAGCGGGTCGATGGCCCGTAACTGGTACAGGGCTAGGCAGGTCGGCAATAGCAGTACCAGCCTGTTAATGCCAGTAAGGGGTATTTCTTGATCGGACGATTTGACTTCAGCAAAAACGGTACGCCCAGCGTCCAGAATACCAATGAGGCGACGTAAAACCAAAGAAAGGATGGCGTATATGGATCAGCCAAAACTGCCTCGCTAACAAACAGCAGTTCACCCCTCAGCAACACGGTAAGTACAGGATAAATGATGGAATGAGTGATGGAGAATTTTGCGAGCCTGCTCCATTCCGAGGAGCCGCCACTGTCAGGGCAAGCAGCAATACCATCCAGAAAATAGCTGACAGGTAAAATAATGCCGCCAGAAAAAGGAATAACATGATAACGGCGGTGAAAATCCGGGTCCTAAGCATGATGGAAGGTAAAGAAGAAACGGCACGGATTGGAAAGGCGTAGAAGCTATGCCGTTTTTTTGACGACAATGTCTCTTCCCCCATGAACGGATGACATCGTTTGAAGTTGTTCGCTGGTACGCCAAACCGGCGCTCACGTTGCTGATAAGACTGAATCGCCAGGTCCAGTGCACGAGCATCAAAATCGGGCCACAGGGTATCGGTGAAATAAGCTCGGTATAGGCCAATTGCCATAATAGAAAATTGCTGATGCGTTTTTCGCCACCGGTCGGATAAATAAATCCGGTTCGGGAGCATAGTTCAATGCAAAATACTGCATTAAATCTTTTTCATCGAAACAAGCCGCCAATTTCGGGCGTTGATCCAGCATCTTGCGAATGGCTTGCATAATATCCCAGC
>CAWKMH010000053.1:0-9347 GCA_963850515.1 uncultured beta proteobacterium | reverse complement strand
TATGTTTGTCTCTTGGTTCCGTTCAGGTCTTGCTTGGCTACTACGCCGCGAACCTGCTTAACCGGATGGTTGGGCGGGTCTCTGATTCAGAACCGCCGCCTAGCGGGTCTTGTTTTGGTCCTCATGGTCAGCCTGCTTCACGGCTACAAGATAATAAGCACCTCACCCTCTCATGATCATGGCGAAGGAGCAGGTTACGCACTGGGCTTTTACGTTTATCCTGCCCGTCGCGATCATCGCGATTGCCGTGTTATATCTCACCTGGCAGGAAAAGCAGGATAATGACATTCCTTGACTGCGGCCTATATCCTATATTAGCCGATAAGAGCCGACCGTTCATTCTTCATTCTATTAGAGGCGCCGTTTTTTGCTGACATCCGGCATGTATTGCCAATAATGCGGCCTATACCGCCTTTTTCTGTATGAACTCGATCTTGTAGCCGTCCGGATCCTCCACGAATGCTATCACGGTGGCGCCATGCTTCATCGGCCCTGCCTCACGTGTAATTTTACCGCCACGCGTTCTTCACTTCCTCGCAAGCATCAGTAGGCGTTATCCACTTCTATGGCAATATGGCCATAGCCAGTGCCCAGATCATATTTTTTCGTATCCCAGTTGTGGGTCAGCTCCAGTACGGCGCCACTCCGCCTCATCCTGATAACCGACAAATGCGAGGGTAAATTTTCCCTCGGGATAATCTTTCCGGCGCAGCACCTTCATCCCCAGCACGTCGGTGTAAAAAGCGATGGATTTTTCCAGGTCGCCCACGCGCAGCATGGTATGAAGAATACGCATTTAAATTTCCACCATCTCAAAATCCTCTTTGCGCGCAGCGCATTCCGGACAGGTCCAATTCATCGGGACGTCTTCCCACCGCGTTCCCGGAGGAATGCCTTCTTGCCGGCGAGCCTTCGGCTTCGTCGTATACGAAGCCGCAAATAAGGCACATGTAACAGCGGTAAACGCGAGTTTCGGTAGTAGGCATGATGATAAGGGTAATTTGGGTTAAAATGTCATTTTACGGTATTAGCCCATGTCTCAGCCACCCCCTATAGTACTTTCTTTCGCTGCCAGCGACTCCAGCGGTGGCGCGGTATCCAGGCCGATATTCTCACTCTTGCCAGCATGGGCTGCCATGCGCTATCAGTGGTTACGGCCATTACGGTGCAGGATACCGCCGGTGTGGATGATGTAATGGCGCTGGATCCAGAATGGGTGGCGGATCAGGCACGCGCAGTTCTGGAAGACATGCCTGTACATGTTTTCAAGATCGGGATGCTAGGCAGTGTGGAAATCATTACTGCTATTGCCGAGGTGATTTCCGATTACCCTAACATTCCGCTCGTGCTGGACCCTGTGCTCGCTTCCGGGCCGCGGCGACGAACTCGCCAGCGAAGAAATGGTCGCTGCGATGCGCGAATTGTTACTTCCGCAGGCGACCATCATTACGCCCAACAGCATGGAAGCGCGGCGACTCGCACAGGATGACGAAGATGACATGACACACCACATTTGAGCCAGTGCGCAGCCCGGCTATTGCATATGGGCTGCGAATATGTGCTAATCACCGGCACCCATGAAAACACTTCACAGGTGATCAACAACCTGTATGGAACCGATGGAGTCATTCGTACCGATTCCTGGGACCGGCTGCCAGGTTCATTCCACGGTTCGGGCTGCACGCTTGCCTCGGCTATCGCCGCCTCTCTTGCCAATGGCTTACCCCTCGCCGAGGGAGTATATGAAGCGCAAGAATATACCTGGCAATCGCTTAAAGCCGGGTTTCGCCCAGGAATGGGACAGTATTTGCCAGACAGGTTATTCTGGGCCCGGGATGAGACCGAAGCCGAAGAGGGAAGCAAGGTAAATGACACGGCCGGGAATTCTCGGCTTATATGCAATTACACCGGAAGTCGCCGATACCGCCAGCCTCCTTGCGATGACGCAGCAGGCGCTGGCAGGCGGAGCGCGGTTGGTCCAATACCGTAGCAAAACGGACGATGCCGCGCTGCGCCTTGAACAGGCCCGTTCACTTGCCCGTCTTTGCGCTGAATTCGACGTACCTTTCATCATCAACGATTATCCTGATCTTGCTCTGGAAGTGGACGCCGACGGCGTGCATTTAGGAAAGGAGGATGCGCCCATCACCGAGGCGCGGCGCAAGCTGGGACCCGGCAAGATCATCGGGATTTCGTGTTACGAACGGCTGGAGCATGCTGTCGAGGCCGAGCGGCAAGGCGCCGATTATGTCGCATTCGGCGCTTTTTTTGCTTCCGTCACCAAACCGGACGCTGTGTCTGCGCCCATAGACCTGTTGCGTCATGCAAAGCAGAAACTGCGGATTCCAATTGTCGCTATCGGGGGTATTATTCCGGAGAATGCCGGGGAACTGATACGCCAGGGCGCAGACGCGGTGGCTGTCAGCAACGCCTTGTTTAACGCCCGGCACATTCGATCCGCCGCCGAGAAATTTTCCCGTTATTCAAGTCAAACCAGCATTTCATTCCTCATAATCATGGGTTATCAAATAACTCACGTAATCAGCAATTATTCGAACGCTCTCAGGAATATATTCCCGGCGGCGTTAATTCACCGGTTCGCGCCTTCAAGTCGGTGGGCGGGACGCCTATATTTTTTCAGCGCGGACAAGGCGCTTATGTTTGGGACGCGGACAATAAAACCTATATCGATTATGTCGGCTCCTGGGGCCCGCTCATTCTTGGCCATGCTCATCCTGAAGTGGTTGAAGCGGTACAGGCGGCGGCACAGAAAGGACTGACCTTCGGTGCACCCACCGAGGCGGAACTGGTAATAGCGGAACTGCTGTGCAAACTTGTTTCGTCAATTGAGCAGGTTCGCCTGGTGAGCTCGGGTACCGAAGCCACCATGAGCGCCATTCGCCTGGCGCGAGGCTATACCGGCAGAAGCCGCATCATCAAATTCGAGGGTTGTTATCATGGCCATGATGATGCCCTGCTGGTAAAAGCCGGTTCAGGCGCCCTGACTTTCGGCCACCCGAGTTCCGCCGGGGTTCCGGCAGCAACCACCTCCAGCACCCTGGTGCTGGATTACAACGATCTCGCGGGTGTGGAACAGGCGTTCAGCCAGTTCGGTGAAGAAATCGCGGCGGTCATCGTTGAGCCGGTAGCAGGCAATATGAATCTGGTAGCGCCGAAACCCGGCTTCCTGCAGGGTTTGCGCGACCTATGCACGCGGCACGGCAGCGTACTGATATTTGATGAGGTAATGACGGGCTTTCGCGTTGGGCTGAAATGCGCTCAGGGGCTTTACGGCATAAGACCCGACCTTACCACGCTCGGCAAAGTGATCGGCGGCGGCATGCCGATGGCGGCATTTGGCGGCAGGCGAGACATCATGCAATGCCTCGCACCAGTGGGAGCCGTGTATCAGGCAGGCACGCTTTCCGGTAATCCGGTCGCGGTGGCTGCCGGCTCGCCACGCTGAAGCTGGTGCAAACGCCGGACTTCTACGAAAAACTTGCCGCCAGCACCCGGCAACTTACTGAAGGTCTTACCGCAGCCGCGAAAAAACATGGTATTGCCTTTTGCGCGCAGGCGGTGGGCGGCATGTTTGGCCTCTATTTCCGCGAAAACCTGCCGACGAGTTATGCTGAAGTGATGGAGCTGCGACAGGGAAGCTTTTAACCGCTTTTTCCATGCCATGCTTCGAGGAAGGCGTTTACTTTGCGCCGTCGGCATTCGAAGCCGGGTTTGTTTCGGCATCGCATGGTGATGCCGAAATCAGTAAAACCCTGGATGCGGCCGAACGGGTATTCGGTGCAACGGAAATAAAAAAACCGCCCGGGTTCTCAGGTCGGGCTTGTATCGGCAGCTTCGGTTCAGACTTCCGGATTTAGCGCAAGCCGGAAATAAACTCGGCCACCGCCTGCATTTCCCTCTCGCTCATGCGTGACGCGATCATATGCATCTCGTTATTGGCGTCTTTGGTGCGCTGATCGGTCCGGAATGCGCGCAACTGGGCCAGGGAGATATTCAGAATGTTGCCCGGAAAGGCGTGGATAGACCGGTGGAATGCCTACTCCATTGGGAGAATGGCAGCTGGCACAGGCAGGCACGCCAGAATCGAGATTGCCGCCGCGATATATTTTTTCACCCCTTTCCGCCAGCGATTTATCCTTAGCCGCGCCAGGCTTGGGAGTCTGCTGGGCATAATAAGCGCCGAGATTCTTCATATCCTCCGCGGAGAGTGGCGCCACCATTGCGCCCATGATCGGGCTTTCCCGTGCTGCAGGCTTGCCGTCCTCCGGCTTGAAATTATTCAGTTGCTTGGTGATATACTCGGCATGCTGGCCGGCCAGGCTTGGATTTGCGGGAATGATGCTATTGCCGTCGGCGCTGTGGCAAGCCGCGCAAACTTGAGTTGCTATTTGCTGACCCTTGGCTGCGTCTCCCTTGCTGTTACCGGTTTCCGCTGGAGTTGTTTCTGCGAAAATTTGACTGGATAGCGACAATGCAACACATGCCACAATCTTGGAAATTAGCTTCATGCCTTGCATTCCTGGAACTCCGAAAAGATGATGCTCTTGGGATTGAGGTTAACGCCGCATTTTAACAAGGCAGAGGCTGAATAACAATAATAAGTCATCAACAAATGAGAACATTATTTTTTCTACTGTTGTTTGTCAATCTGGCTTTTGCGACTTACGCTCAACTGGAGCCGGTTGGCGGAAGTGCCGCTCCGCCGGCATGGGAGCTTCAACCGGAAAAAATCAAACTTTTGCAGGCGCTTCCCTCACCCGCAACCTGTCTGGAATGGGGAACGTTCGTTGAAGCAGATCTGGAACGGCTTGAGGCAGCGATTGCCAGCCATGAACTGGACGATAAGCTAACTCGGCAGGAGTTGGGTACAGCCCCCGTCTATTGGGTGCATATTCCTCCGCTCAGAAGCAAACGCCACGCTGAACGAAAAATCGGCGAGCTCAAGAGATTGGGGATCACCCATTTCACGCGCGTTGACGACACCAGTAAATGGAATAATGCCATCTCCATGGGATTTTTTGAAAACATAGAAGACGCCCAGGCTTTTCTGGCAGCGCTCAGGAAAAAAGGTGTAAGGTCCGCAATTATCGGCGCGCGCAACTTGAAGCAAGTCAAATACGTCGCACGCTCACCAGAGGAAAACATGAGCGCAAAGATGATGCCGTTGAAAGAGGAATTTCCCGGCAGCGAGCTCAAGACTGCGAAGTGTGCGAATGCCTGAGGCAGGACTTGACGATCTCATGATGAACAACGATTTGACGCAACATGTTCTCTTACCTCTTACGAGTAGCCGGGAACTGAAGAGTTGTTGCTCTTTGCAATTTTATCCAACGTAATAAACTTCATATAAAGAAGAGCAGCGGCAAAACCTTAGCCAGATTTTCTTGCCTATAGAAAGCTGCGGGTGCTTGACGTCCTCATGCAAGCCTTCAGTTTTTGAGCCTATTTTCTCGATCAATCAGGAATTCATTATGACGGTGCTTCTCAAATCCCAGCAGGAAATAGACGAAAATGCGGGTAGCGGGCATGCTGGCGTCGGAGGTGCTGGATTACATCACGCCGTTTGTTAAACCCGGGGTCACCACTGATGAGCTTGATACACTGTGCCACAATTACATGGTCGATGTGCAGCATACCATTCCTGCTCCGCTCAATTATGCTCCGCCGGGATATTCACCCTATCCGAAATCCATCTGCACCTCGGTCAATCATCAGGTTTGCCATGGTGTACCGGGTCAGAAAATACTGAAATCGGGCGATATCGTCAATATTGATGTGACGGTCATCAAAAATGATTACCACGGCGATACCAGCCGCATGTATCTACGTCGGCGAACCCGGTATCCAGGCCAGGCGGCTATGCGAAATCACCTATGAAGCCATGTGGCGAGGTATTGAGGAAATCAAACCGGGAAAACAGTCTGGGGGACGTCGGCCACGCTATCCAGCAGTTTGCCGAAAATCATGGATACAGCGTAGTGAGGGAATTCTGCGGCCACGGCATCGGCGCAAAATTCCATGAAGAGCCGCAGGTGCTCCACTATGGCCGCGCCGGCACCGGGCTGAAACTCAAAGCCGGGATGATTTTCACGGTCGAGCCGATGATCAATGCAGGAAAGGCGCCCATCCGCGCGCTAGCCGATGGGTGGACCATTGTTACCAAGGATCACAGCCTGTCGGCGCAATGGGAGCATACCGTGCTGGTGACTGAAACCGGATATGAAGTGCTGACGTGTCCGCCGGTGCGCCGCCGAAGCCCGTCATTCCGTTCCTGACCTGTCATGATGCGCCTCGATGAAAGGCTCGTGCCGTTGTCGAGTCCTTTTAACGCCGAAGCTGCCAAGGAGGCGTTGCTTCAGGGGCGTGAGCTGTTACACCAGCGCTATTGCAGGGATAAGAATGGCGCAGTGTTGCTGCGGGGCCACAGCCAGCTGGTGGATAAAATTCTGCAGCACGTCTGGCGCGAAATGGCGATGCCCGGTTCCATCGTTTTACTGGCCGTGGGCGGTTATGGCCGGCGCCAACTTTTTCCTCATTCCGACGTTGATCTTCTGGTGCTGGTTTCCGGAGAAGGAGGCGATGCCAACATAATGGACGCCGATATCAAGGGACGACTGGAATGCTGGGTAAGATCGTTGTGGGATATCGGGCTGGAGGTCGGCCATAGTATTCGCACCCTGGCGGAGTGCATTGAAGAGGCAACCAAAGATATCTCGGTCCAGACCAGTCTGCTGGAGGCTCGGCAGCTTGCGGGCTATCGTCAACCGTTCAATGAATTTTCACTGGCGATGCGGACGATGCTTGAGCCGCGCTCGTTTTGCACCGCCAAGCAGCTTGAACAACAGCAGCGCCACGGCCGATATCAGGACGCCATATACAATCTTGAGCCCAATATCAAGGAAAGTCCCGGCGGACTTCGGGATTTGCACAATATTTTGTGGGTTAGCCGTGCTGCGGGATTGGGAAACTCATGGAAAGATCTTGCCCGGGGGGGATTCATTACTCACCGGGAAGCGCGTCTCGTGCAACATAATCAAACCATCCTTCAGGACCTTCGTATCCGGCTGCACTATCTCGCCGGAAGGCGTGAAGACCGCCTGTTATTCGATTACCAGAACCCTCTCGCCGATGCACTCGATATAAGCGTCAAACCGCCGCGCCGTGCAGGCGAAATGCTGATGCAGCGGTATTATCGTGCCGCCAGAACGGTAACGCAGATTAACACTATCCTGTTGCTCACCTTGCGCGCAGAGATTTTCCCCGATACGGATGCGCTTCCGGTCGTCATCAACGAGCGGTTTCAGAAGTGCGGTGAATTGCTGGAAATGCGCGACGAGAACATTTTCCAAAAAAATCCGGCGGCGATTCTTGAAAGCGTTTTGCTACTGCAAAAGAATCCCGACCTGAAAGCGCGTAGCGCAGCAACACTGCGCGCAATGTGGCGGGCCGCGCCGTTGATCAATGCCGGTTTCCGGCGCGATCCGCACAACCGCGCTCTATTCATGGAAATCCTGCGCCAACCGCGCGGGCTGACGCGTGAATTGCGCCTCATGAACCGGTATGGCATCCTGGGGCGTTATATCCCGGCATTCGGGCAGATTGTCGGCCAGATGCAACACGACCTGTTTCACGTCTATACAGTGGATGAACATATCCTCATGGTCGTGAGAAACCTGCGCCGATTCAACGCACCTGAGTTCGCCCACGAATACCCGCTTTGCAGCCGGCTCATCGGTGAATTCGAACGGCCTGAAGTGCTTTATCTCGCCGGGCTGTTCCACGACATTGCCAAAGGGCGCCAGGGAAATCATTCGATACTTGGCAAAACAGACGCCAGACGTTTCTGCCGGCAACATGGAATGTTGAAGGAAGACGTGAAAATGGTTGAGTGGCTTGTCGAAAATCATCTGGTCATGTCGATGACAGCGCAAAAAAAAGATATATCCGATATGGATGTGATCGCAGACTTTGCCGGGCGCATCGGGAACGAACGCCGCCTCGCCGCGCTCTATCTGCTTACCGTTGCGGATATTCGAGGCACCAGTCCGAAAGTATGGAATACCTGGAAAGGCAAGCTGCTGGAAGACCTGTTCAGGGCAACGCGGCGTCATCTGTGCGGTGAGCCCGCCCACGCAGAAGGCACGCTGAAAAATCGCAGGAACAAGGTGCTGGAATTGCTGCAGCGCGATAATATTCCCGCGTGTGTGTATGAGCAGTTGTATTCGGCGCTCGGCCCAACCTATCTGCTGCTGCATGATCCGCAGGAAATCGCATGGCATGCGCTTCATCTGGGCCACCAGATGAAGCCGCCGATACCGGTGGTGAAAGCACGTGTTGCGCCAACCGGTACGGGCATCGAGGTACTGGTCTACGCGGCGGATCAGAAGGATTTGTTTGCACGCATTTGCAATTTCTTCGATCATATCGATTTCAATATAGTCCAGGCAAAAATTCATACTACGCGCCATGGCTATGCTCTCGATAGCTTTCTTGTGCTCGACCCCTTCAATGTAGCGCAACACCACTGTGATGCACTCAACTTCATAGAGCATGAACTGACACAGCAACTGGATCCGGCCGTTCCTCTGGACGCACCGTTGAAGGGACGCCTGAGCCGCCATCTCAAGCATTTTCCGATTACCCCGGAAGTGGATATCGAACCGGACGAAAAGGGTACGTACCATGTCCTGTCGATTGTTGCCGGCGACCAACCGGGGCTGCTGTCCCGCATCGCGCAAGTGCTGGTACGTTTTGGCATAAATGTACACAGCGCGAGGATAGATACGATGGGCGAGCGTGCCGAAGACACATTTCTGGTGACGGGAAATATATTGAACGAACCGAGAAGGCTGATTCAACTCGAAACAGAACTGATAAAGGCGCTGCAGATTTCATGCGAAACAGTTGAAGAATCTCCGGATGAGTCTTCCATGCACAGAAATGCTGGCTAGACCGGGATAGTCACGCAGCATGTATTGGCTGGGTCTGCCATAATCAGCATCAGTTTTTCTTTCTTGTCCATTTGCTTGATTTCGTACTCGCGTATGCTTGCTGCCGAGCGTGTATCGCATTGTTCCTGGTACACAAGCATCACCGGACGCCGCGGGCGGGTGTATTTGGCGGCAAGCACATCATTCGTATTGTGCTCAACCACGCGCTGCGCAACATCCATGGCAATACCGGTATATAAGCTGCCGTCTGAACAGCGAACCATGTATACGTTCCATTTACCCATTAATTTGATTAAAGATTCCGCTGGTTTAGGCGTTAAAGCCCCCGGCCATCACAATTTCTTGCAACAAAACTCTTGCAAGATGCAGTTATGG
>CAWKMH010000052.1:0-69200 GCA_963850515.1 uncultured beta proteobacterium | reverse complement strand
GTTCTGCCCTGCTGTTGACAAATGCTAAGAGGGGGACGCGTCATTCTAGCATTGTCGGCATCACGCGGCTGACCGGATGTAGAGCCTGCCCATTGAGGATCATCGGCAGATTCGCCCCGAACCCCGGCCTCGATAGCCTCGATACATCGGAAATGAGCAGGGAAACGGCAGCCTGGCAACATCAGATCGGTCGCCCTTTTTAAGCCAGCTTCCGTTTGACCGGGATTATTCAACAAACTTGTAATAAACCGACTAAAGTAAAACGACGTACATCGATTTTGCATGACCAATATCTCTGTATGACGATATCTCCCGCGGGAACGGGCGGCAAAAACTGGGCTGTATAAGTTGTATGAGGCTAAGGACAAAGGTCGCAACTGCAAGGTTTTATGAGTGGCCTCCGATTTCCGCGAGGAATGGCGCATGAATTCAGCACAAAAATCGATGACGATGGCGCTTTTTGCCGTCACCATCTTTTCCAGTGCGTTCCTGTTGTTCCTGGTTCAACCGCTCATTTCCAAGCATATTCTGCCATGGTTTGGAGGTTCGGCTGCTGTCTGGGCGACCTGCATGGTATTTTTTCAGGTAGTACTGCTAGCGGGGTATGCGTACTCCGACTGGATTACGCGGCATCTCAAGCCTCTCTATCAGGTAACACTCCACGTTGCTTTGCTTGCCGTAAGCCTGGTCTTCTTGCCCATCATACCTGATCCGTCATGGAAGCCCACCGGTTCGGAAGACCCCGCGCTTTTGATACTGGTTCTCCTGGTAAGTACGATTGGCCTTCCCTATTTTTTGATATCGACTACCGGGCCACTTATTCAGGCCTGGGTGACTCGTACGCTCATCGGTACTCACGTCTATCGATTCTTCGCATTATCGAACCTTGCTTCATTGCTGGCCCTGGTGAGCTACCCATTCCTCATTGAGCCGCGAACTTCCCTTCATTTACAGGCCTATGCATGGTCGGGTGTGTACGCGCTATTTGCACTCCTTTGTGCTGCTTCCGCTTTCTATTTTTTTCGCCACGCCCAGGCCCTGCCGGCAGAAGCTTCTGCTCCGAGCCATAAACATGAAAGCGGATGGAAACCACACATGCGCGACTATCTGTCGTGGCTCGGTCTGTCCGCGATAGGCTCATGGCTTCTGGTTGCGATTACCAACCATATCACCCAGAACATCGCCGCCATCCCCTTCCTGTGGCTCCTGCCGCTCACTATCTATTTGCTCACCTTTGTTCTCTGCTTTGAAAGTGACCGGTGGTATGTTCGCTCCCGTTTCTTGATCCCCACCGCAGTATTTCTTGCAACCTGTGCTTATGGTTTGGGTAGCATGATTGGTTACGACGTGAAAGTGGCCATTCCTTTATATCAGTAGGGCTATTCTTTTTTTGTATGTTTTGCCATGGAGAATTGGCTCAGATGCGGCCCGCACCCCAATACCTGACGCGGTTTTACCTCATGATTTCCTTTGGAGGCGCACTGGGCGGAATCATGGTCGGGCTCGTCGCCCCACGTATCCTTCCCGCCTATTATGAGTTAGGCATCGGATTCATCATTATTGCCTTATCGGCGCTTTTTCTCCTCCACGAGCGCAGGCTATTGACTGCTGGTGCTGCCTGTCTTGCATTGCTATGCGGATATTTTCTCTTTGCTCAGGTATCCGATGATTTCAAGGATACTCGTAAGATGGAACGCAGTTTTTATGGAACCCTGCTGACTTTCGATAAAGTCAGCGAAAATCCGGCGGATAATATCCGTGAGCTCCGTCATGGTGCCGTAAAACATGGGGGACAGTATCTGACCCCGGATCGCAGGTTAGAACCCACGACCTATTATGGACCCACTGCAGGAATCGGGCTCGCCATCGCACACACTAGATCGCCAGGAAAAAAAGTAGGCGTGATTGGTCTCGGTGCAGGTACGCTTGCCGCGTACGGCCAGCCTGGGGATGTTTATCGCTTTTATGAGATCAACCCTCAGGTGATCGAGCTAGCCCGAAGCGAATTCACCTTTATCAGCGACAGTAAGGCTCGCATCGAAATTGTGCAAGGTGATGCGCGCTTGTCATTGGAAAAAGAGAAGCCCCAAGGATTTGATGTGCTTGCGGTAGATGCCTTTTCAGGCGATTCCGTTCCTATACACCTCATCACGCGAGAAGCGGTGGCAATCTATCTGCGCCATATGAATCCGGACGGCATCATTGCCTTTCACGTTACCAATACTTTCCTATCGCTTGCCCCTGTGGTGCAAAAACTCGCTGCGGATCATGGGTTATACTCGGTACTGATTCATGACGAAGCCAAGAATTCATCCCTACCAGAAACCGATTGGGTATTGATTGCCAAGAGATAAACGAGCCTTGCAGCCGGAGCCGATTCGCGAAGCTAGCGAGCCCGATTAAACCGATCTTCGGCCTTGCTACCTGGACTGACGATTTTAACAATCTTTTCGACGTGCTCAAATAGAACAATATTCTCCTTAGTAGGCTAAGGAGGCCATAGTGTAGCGGTAGATTGCAGTCCGGATTTCTGTTTTTTACGACTATGCTTTTTCAATCGCATCCAACATCATCCCTGCTACGTTGAAGCCGGTCTGATCAGTAATTTCCGTCATCCCTGTCGGACTGGTGACGTTAATTTCGGTAAGGTAGTCACCGATTACGTCCAGCCCGACAAGCATTAAGCCCTCATCATATAATGCGGGACCTAATGCTTCGGCAATTTCCCGGTCGCGCCTCGTAAGTGGCTGCGCTACGCCCCTGGCGCCTGCGGTAAGATTGCCGCGGGTCTCACCCGGCTTGGGAATACGCGCCAGTGTGTAGGGCACGGGCTTTCCCGCTATCAGCAGAATACGCTTGTCTCCCTGGCTGATTTCGGGAATGTAACGCTGAGCCATGATCGTGCGTGTGCCGTAATGCGTCAAGGTTTCTATTATCACGCCTATGTTATGATCAGCGCTGTGAATGCGAAACACGCTCGCACCACCCATGCCATCCAGCGGCTTGAGGATGATATCGCTGTATTCAGCAAGGAAATCGCGAATCAGGTGTTCCTGCCTTGTCACCAGCGTAGGCACAGTGTATTCCGGAAACTTCGCTATCGCGAGCTTCTCATTATGGTCCCGCACTGCTCGTGCACTATTGATGACATGAGCGCCGCGGCTTTCAGCCAACTCAAGCAGATAGGTGCTATAAACATACTCCATGTCAAAAGGCGGGTCCTTGCGCATCAGCACTGCGTCAAATTCCTGCAGGAGCGTTTCTTCCGGTTCAGCTGTCCGATACCACGGACGCCCTTTATCAGTCTCACTCGTTAATTGCAGGGCTCGCGCGAGTCCTATTGTCTCGCCACCTTTCCACACCAGATCGCCCTGCTGCATGGAAAATAGATCATGGCCGCGGAAAACCGCTTCGCGCATCATGGCGAAGCTCGAGTCTTTATATGTTTTTATTGAATCGAGGTGGTCGAGAATGAAGGCGATTTTCATGAATTATGAACCCTCGGTTACGCTAACGGCATACAAAGGCGAAACCAGTTTTTCCAGAACGCGTCTGCAAGCTCAGTATTCTGATGAAATGGTTGAAGAAGGAATTATGGCGTCACGCTAAGCGACAAAGCCTCGATTCGCCCTTCGCTTTTTTCCAGCTCTTGCGCTGCCGCGAGCAACGCAAGGCGCGCTATCACGCCATAAGCATAAAATCGGTTGGGGCTACAGCCTGGCCGGGCTTCACGATCTGGCATAAGACAGGTATCTTCAAAGGCTAACGGTACGAACTGCATACCTGGAGCATTGAGGTTCTCGTCGATTCCACGGCTGGTGTGGACCCGGTAAAATCCGCCCACCACGTAACGGTCGATCATATATATTACAGGTTCGGCTACCGCTTCATTAATGCTCTCGAACGTGTATACGCCTTCCTGCACCATGACTTCCGTCACCTGAAGGCCCTCTTTCACGACCGCCATCTTGTTGCGCTGCTTACGGTTAAGCGCGCGGACTTCGGCACCATCTTTCACGGTCATGATACCCATGCCATAGGTGCCGGCATCGGCCTTGACAATGACGAAGGGGTCTTCTTTGACTCCATATTGCGCATATTTTTCCCGAATGTCGCTCAGGATCTCGTCCACGGTATTTGCGACGCAGTCTTCACCTTTCTTTTCGCGAAAATTGATCTTGCCGCAAGCGGCAAAATAGGGATTGATGAGCCACGGGTCGATGCCGATCAGGTCGGCGAATTCTCGCGCCACATTGTCGTAAGCTGTGAAATGCTGCGATTTGCGTCGGGTCGCCCATCCTGCGCGAAGGGGCGGAACGACGGTCTGCTCGAGATTTTGCAGAATTGCCGGTATGCCTGTCGAGAGATCGTTGTTGAGAAGCACGACGCATGGGTCAAAGCCTTCTATCGACACGCGATCCCCTTGCGCTGGATCGGTTCCAGCGTAAGCTTGCCGCCATCGGGCAAATTGATCACAGTGGCTGCGGTAATCTCCGGCAATAAGGTACCAATGCGAATATCCATGCCGGCATGGCGCATGATGGCTTGTAAGACTCGCCAGGTTTTGCAGGTAAAAAATATTGCGCGTGTGGTTTTCCGGGATCAGCAGCACGCTGCGCGCGCCGGTACATATTTTCTCAACCGCCGCCATCATTGCCTGTACGCACAACGGCAAAAATTCCGGGTTGAGATTGTTGAAACCTCCGGGGAACAGGTTGGTATCCACGGGTGCCAGCTTGAACCCGCTGTTGCGTAAATCCACGGAGCAATAAAACGGCACTGCATGCTTCTGCCACTCATTGCTCAGCCAGTGCTCGATGGTGGGCATGGCATTGATGATGCATGTCTCCAGATCAAGGATCGGGCCGGTCAAGGCAGTGGCAAGATAGGGAGCGGGCATGAGTAAAATGATGTTTAACGGACAGTTACCATTGTAGCATCACGTATTGCCGCGCCCGTCGGCTATTGGAAATGGCCGCGCCGTGAATATCGAAAACACAAGCATTTGGAAATTTCCATACGAATACGGGATCAGTGGAGATCGCTCAAGGCAAACAAGGCCGGTTGAAACGAGCTTTGATATTTCTCTGGAAGTCCTGCCACCGCCGCGTCAGCTTCGTCACGGCTGGGATAAATGCCATATGTGACGATAAACTTGGCCTGATCCCCGTTACTTACCGGGTGGACATAGAGATCGGATAAATCAACCTGACTCCGTGCACGTAGCAGAAATCGTTCCATACGGTCGGGCTGTATGTTTTCGGTGGCGAACAGCTGGATCGTATAGAAATTCTTGTCCGTCTTGCGCATGGTGTTGGTTGTCGCTTCAAGTCGCTGCTCCAGCAATGCATTTCCCGCCAGCTCAACGCCGGCAATATGCGTTCTGGCAGTGCTGCGTTGCCCGATCTCGGCAGCGGGCTTACTCTCTGCGGAAGGTGCTATCCCTGCCACAGCTTCGGGAGGAGCAGGCGTAGAGGCAACTGCCGAAACTGAGCGGGAAATGCCGGAAGGCGCTGCTGCAGCCGCTGAAACTGAAGGGGGAGTGCTGGGAGGTATCGCTGTGACCATCGTGGAATATACGGGTCCGGGTGCGGGAATCGAAACGGGCGCCGGCGTTGTTGCTTCAAGCGGCATCGAAGCAACAAGGAGGTAATCTCCGGCGAGGGGGAGCGAATATCATGCCAGCCCAACACGCCCAGCACTACGACCGCGACCGTAGAAAACACGGCCACCGCATCCACTGTGCAGTGGCCCAGAAAAACCCGCCATTTCGCCAGCTTTCGCCGCTGGAGCTGCGCTTGATTCCTGAATCCTCAATGGCTGCGTTGACATGATGCGCATCTACTTCGCGAGTTTCGGCGATCGATGCCGCCAGCAGGGATTTATCCGCGAGAATGTCTATTTGGCGAACAAGCCCGCCGGAAGCCCTTGAAATCAATTTTGCCGCCTTAGCAGAAAAAATATCGGCGTGGGGATAGTCCGTTGTACCCACGCGGCGCACGTAGATATTCTTCAACTGCTTTAGTATTAAAAGGCTGCAAGGCAAAGTGATGAGTGACGCGGTCGTTAAGCTTGCGCATCTGTGGCGAAGCCAACTTGTTTTCAAGTTCGGCCTGGCCAAACAGGACGATTTGAAGCAACTTGTGACGGGGCGATTCCAGGTCATACAGGGCCAGTACCTCTTCAAGCACTTCCGCAGACAGGGTATGAGCCTCATCCACGAGTAACACGACTTGTCCGCCGTTGGCATGTTTCTCGGTCAGCGTACGTTGCAGGTCTTCTATCGCAACAGTAGCCCGCACAGCGGTAGTAGCGCTTTCAGTGACTCCGGGATTTAACTCATTCATGATCGAATGGAGAAATTCCTCTCGTGAAAAATCCGGCTTGGCGAGATAAACAGCTTGCATTTGTGCAGGCAATCGCTTTATCAATGATCGGCATAGCGTGGTTTTACCGCTGCCGTCAGCGCCGATGACCTGAATGATGCCCTCTACCCCCTCACCATGTGTAAGCACATAAATGAGCGCGTCCAGCGTCGCGCCCCGGTTGGCTCCCTCGTAAAAAAAATCGGTGACTGATGAATCGGCAAAGGGCTGCTCAGAAAACCCAAAGTGGCCAGGATACATTTTTACCTCACGTTCATAACGCCCCGTTATCATGGATAAATCGCTGCCTCGTCTGGATATAAGCAGCACAAAGGTTCGAATTTAATCGCTGCCGGGCTTGAATAAGATACCATTTTAAAGTCAAAACACGTTGATTCACTTATTTAGAATTGCAGGCAAGAACAGTTCGGCCATGTGATATGCCTTGTCTTGATCCCGGCTGCTGGAGTATAGTTCGAGTCTGCTATTTATTTATATCCAAGCGGAAGAGTGCGCCGGTTTCATCGTCGCCGCCGAAGGCGCAACCCCCCGGAATCGCTCAGGCGTGGAGCAGGTCATCCTGATCCCTGAGAACCGCTTGTGAAAAGGCAATCTGGAGAGCGCCGGCATTGAGTTGGCCACCGAAGGGGCAGACGGAATAGAGAAACAGATATTCCGTAATCTCTCAGGTAAAAAGGACAGAGGGGTGAAGTCATATGGCATGACTTCACCCCTTTTTTTGAGGTATCGATCTGTGAAAGCAACTTCCCTTAATCAAACCCACCGCGACATGAAGGCCAAGATGGTCGATTTTGGCGGCTGGGATATGCCTCTGCACTATGGCTCCCAGCTTGACGAACATCACCGGGTGCGCAGCGATGCGGGCATGTTCGACGTGTCCCATATGCTGGCCCTTGATATCAAGGGCGAGACTGCACGTGATTTCCTGCGGCAGCTGGTCGCCAACAATGTGGACAAACTGACGCAGTCCGGCAAAGCACTCTATTCCTGCATGCTGAATCCCGAGGGTGGGGTAATAGATGATCTCATCATTTATTTTCTGACGGAATCGCATTTCCGCATGGTCGTCAATGCAGGCACTGCCGACAAGGATCTGGCATGGATCCTGGCGCGGCGTGATGAGATTGCTCCCGGACTTGAAATTATTCCGCGTCGTGATCTGGCCATGATTGCGGTACAGGGGCCTGAGGCTCGTGCCAAGGTTTGGCAAGTCATTGCGGGATCTCAGGCGGAAACGGAGAATCTGAAGCTGTTCCAGGCAACTTTTTTTGATAAATATTTTATCGCCCGTACCGGCTACACTGGCGAGGATGGCTTTGAAATCATGCTGCCGGCGGTTGATGCCGTAGAATTCTGGAATGCGCTTCATGCTGCAGGCGTAGCGCCGGCGGGATTAGGTGCGCGCGACACGTTACGGCTTGAGGCGGGCATGAACCTTTACGGCCAGGATATGGATGATACTACCAATCCGCTGGAATCGGGGTTGGGCTGGACGGTTGAGTTGAAAAGCGATCGTAACTTTATCGGTAAGCAGGCACTTCTGGAGAAGCCGGTAAAACAGCAACTCATCGGTTTGATATTATTGGATCGGGGCGTATTGCGCAGTCATCAGAAAGTGATGACTCAGCCCCGATCAGAATGAAGGTGAAATTACCAGTGGCGGCTTTTCCCCCACGCTTGAACAATCCATCGCACTGGCACGCCTGCCTTTAAGCGTCTCCCCCGGAGATGAAGTGCAAGTCGTGGTGCGGGACAAGATGCTGAGAGCGAAGGTGGTGAAATACCCGTTCGTGCGAAATGGCAAAATCCTGGTTTGATATTGACGGCAACGCGGTTGTCATTTAATTCTGGAGTGAAGACATGAGTATCCAAAACAATCTGAAGTACACCAAATCCCATGAATGGGTGAGGCTCGAAGATGATGGCACGGTAACCATCGGCATTACCCAGCACGCTCAAGAGTTACTGGGCGACATGGTCTTCGTGGAAACGCCTGAGTAGGACGCAAACTCAAGCGGGGAGAAGAATGTGCCGTTGTCGAGTCGGTAAAGGCGGCGGCTGACGTGTACGCACCCATTGCAGGAGAGGTAACCGCTGTCAACCCCGAGCTTGAATCGGCTCCCGAGAAGATAAATCAGGACGCTTACTCGGCCTGGCTCTTCAAGCTGAAGCCGGAAAATGCCGGCGACCTGAATAATCTGCTTGATTATGCAGGCGTATCAGAAACTACTCGAAGCCGAGGGCGACTGATAAAATCGATCTTTCGAGGTTATTTACCAGATTTACCGTTCACTCAATGATTTCGCGGAAAAAATATGCCGTTCATTCCCCATACTGAAGAAGATATAAATGCGATGCTTGCGAGCATCGGCGCAAACGCCATTGATGACCTGTTCGATGAAATTCCGGCCGCCCTTAAAACCGGCAGCCTGAAACGTGTGCCCCCCGGCTTGAGCGAAATGGAAATATCGCGACTGATGCTGGAACGGGCCGAGATGGATGGGCGGTATCTCAATTTCATAGGCGCCGGCGCCTATGAACACCATATCCCGGCCGCTGTATGGCAGATAACCACTCGCGGCGAGTTCTACTCCTCTTATACCCCTTATCAGGCTGAAGCCAGCCAGGGCACGCTGCAATTGCTCTACGAATACCAGACGATAATGGCGTCGCTGACGGGTATGGATGTGTCCAATGCAAGCATGTACGACGGCGCCTCCGCGCTGGCGGAAGCAGCATTGATGGCGGTGCGCTCTCACAAATCCTCACGTCGTATTCTGATACCGACGACCGTTCATCCCGTATATCGCAGCGTGGTGCGGGCCATCGTCAAAAACCAGGGTATCGACGTTGTTGAGCTACCTTACTGCAAGCAATCCGGCCAAGTGCTGGTTGAAACGCTGGACGAGTTCGGCAAGGAAGAATTTGCCGCGCTGGTCATTCCCCAGCCCAATTTTTTCGGCGTGCTCGAAGAGGTCGATGCCCTCACCGATTGGGCTCACAGCAAAAACGCATTGGCTATTGCCGTGGTCAATCCCATGGCGCTCGCCATACTCACGCCCCCCGGCGAATGGGGCGAGAAGGGCGCCGATGTTGCGGTGGGTGAAGGCCAGCCATTGGGCATTCCACTTTCGAGCGGCGGGCCCTACTTCGGCTTCATGGCCTGCAAGCAGGCGTTGGTGCGCCAAATGCCGGGGCGCATTATTGGGCGCACGACGGACGTGGATGGCAAGACCGGTTTTGTGCTGACGCTGCAGGCACGTGAACAGCATATCCGGCGCTCCAAGGCCACCTCGAATATATGCACCAATCAGGGATTGATGGTCACCGCGGCCACCATTTACCTATCCCTGACGGGGCCGGAAGGGTTGCGGCGCATTGCCGCGCAGTCCCATGCGAATACCCTGGCATTGCTGGAAAAACTGGAGAGCTGCAAGGGCGTTAAAAGAATTTTCAGTGGGCCGTTATTTCACGAAACAGTAGTTTCCCTACCCGCGCCAGCCAAGGATGTATTGCAGGCGCTAAAAAACCAGAGGATATTGGGCGGGCTGAATCTGGACGAATATTACCCGGAGCTTGGCAGTGCGATGCTCGTATGCGCCACGGAGACCAAGACATCTGCTGATCTGGAAAATTATACCGAGAAGTTGATGCACGCCTTCGATAATTTGTAACTTGTCAGTTGATTCTCAACCACGCGAAGCGATATCGCCCTCACACAAGGAGCAACAATATGGTCACCTTAGCCGGCAATCCGATTAAAGTTGAAGGTAATTTTCCGAAAATCGGTGAAAAGGCACCGGCGTTCTCGCTGGTAAACAAGGATCTGAAGGATGTGACGCTAGCTGATTTTGCCGGCAAGAAAAAAGTACTCAACATTGTTCCCAGCCTGGATACCCCGGTCTGTGCCATGTCGACGCGCAAGTTCAATGAAAAGGCCAGTAACATGGCAAATACGGCGGTGCTGATAATCGCTGCCGACCTGCCTTTTGCAATGAGCCGCTTCTGCGATATCGAAGGGTTGGACAAAGTGGTAACGCTTTCGACCATGCGCGGTTCCGAATTCATGAAAAATTACGGCGTGGCGATTACCGATAGTCCCCTGGCTGGGGTCACTGCCCGGGCCGTCGTGGTGCTGGATGAGAACGATAAAGTGATTCATGCTGAGCTCGTGCCGGAAATCAAGGATGAGCCCAACTACGACGCAGCCCTGGCTGCTCTGCAATAGGCCCGGATACCAACGACACGATGAGGCAGCCCGTATTGGCGGGCCCCCCTTTCAATAAGTATTTACTGCAAAGAATCGGATTTCACTATGTTGATATTTGAACACTCACGCCCCGGTCGGCGCAATTATTCCCAATCCCCGGCAATAAGCGCGGAGATAGCCGGCATCCCGGAAAACCTGTTGCGTAAAGCGCCGCCGCTGCTGCCGGAAGTGTCTGAAATGGATGCTGTGCGTCATTACACCCGCTTGTCGCAAAAGAATTTCTCGATAGACACGCAGTTCTATCCGCTTGGCTCCTGTACGATGAAATATAACCCTCGAGCATGCAACTCGCTTGCGATGCTGACTCAATTTCTGGCACGGCATCCGCGGGCGCCGGAAAGTACCGGTCAGGGATTTCTTGCCTGCATGTACGAGCTTCAGGAAATCCTGAAAGATGTAACCGGCATGGCGGGAGTATGTCTTACGCCGATGGCAGGGGCACAGGGCGAATTGATCGGGATATCGATGATTCGCGCTTATCATGAGTCGCGCGGCGATTCCGCCCGCACTGAAATCATCGTTCCCGATGCGGCGCACGGGACCAACCCCGCCACGGCGGTCATGTGCGGCTATAAGGTGGTGGAAATACCCACTGACAAAGACGGCGACGTGGACATGGACGCGCTGAAGGCAGCGGTAGGTCCGCAAACGGCAGGGTTGATGCTGACCAACCCTTCGACGCTTGGCGTGTTCGAAAAAAACGTGGCTGAGATGAGCAAAATCGTCCACCAGGTGGGTGGATTGCTATATTACGATGGCGCAAACCTGAACGCCATACTCGGCAAAGTGAAGCCCGGCGATATGGGCTTCGACGTCATTCACATCAATCTGCACAAGACTTTTTCAACGCCTCACGGCGGCGGCGGCCCAGGGTCAGCGCCCGTCGGTGTTGCCCCTCGGCTATTGCCATTCATGCCCGTACCGGTGGTAGCACTCGAGAATGGACTTTATCGCTGGCTCACGGAAAAAGAGATACCGCAATCCATCGGCAGACTTTCGGCTCATATGGGCAACGCGGGCGTGCTGCTCCGGGCCTATATCTACGTGCGTCTGCTCGGCGCGGAAGGAATGCATCGTGTGGCCGAGTTCGCTGCGCTTAATGCCAATTACCTGATGGCGGAACTGAGCAAGGCAGGTTTCGAGATTGCCTATCCGAACCGCCGAGCCAGCCATGAGTTTATCGTCACATTGAAAGACCTGAAGGAGAGTACAGGCGTAACTGCGATGAACGTAGCCAAGCGCCTGCTGGACAAGGGTTACCATGCCCCTACCATCTACTTTCCGCTTCTGGTGCCGGAATGCATGCTGATCGAACCAGCTGAAACTGAATCCAAGGAAACGCTTGATGCATTTGTCGCCGCGATGAAGGAAATCCTGGAAGAAGCACACGCTCAGCCGGACTTGGTAAAAAACGCGCCTCATACGACCCCCGTGCGCAGGCTGGACGACGTAAAGGCCGCGCGGGAACTGGATCTGGTATGGAAACAGCACAGCGCTTGAATGGTCATTCCGATCTGAAGCACGCAAACTTTCACTGTCCCTCAGGCCCATGAATACACTCATTTGCGGCTCTATTGCCTACGACACCATTATGGTGTTTAACGACCATTTCAAGAACCATATCCTGCCCGAAAAAATCCATATTCTGAATGTGGCTTTTCTGGTACCGGATATGCGCAGGGAATTCGGCGGCTGCGCCGGCAATATTGCCTACAACCTGAAAATGATAGGCGGCAAGCCACTCATCATGGCGACCGTTGGGGATGACTATCAACCGTATGCATACCGGTTGACGAGCCTGGATCTTGTGCAAACTCATATACGCCGCGTTCCGGGTATATTTACCGCGCAAGCATTCATTACAACCGATCTGGCGGATAACCAGATAACCGCTTTTCATCCGGGTGCGATGAATTTTTCTCATGAAAATCATGTAGCGGATGCAAAATCCGCAAGCCTGGGCATCGTTGCCCCGGATGGCCGGGAAGGCATGATGCAGCATGCACGCGAATTTCACGAAGCCGGCATTCCATTCATGTTCGATCCGGGTCAGGGATTACCCATGTTCAACGGTGAAGAGCTCCTGGATTTTGTCCACAAGGCGGATTACGTAGCTGTTAACGACTACGAGGGTCAATTGCTGCGTGAGCGTACCGGATGTTCGCTGGAAGCGCTGGCAAAACTTGTGAAGGGACTTATTGTCACAAAAGGCGGTGAAGGGTCAGTAATTTATTCTGATGGTCAACAAATCGAGATTCCGAGCGTCAAGGCGGATAAACTGGTGGATCCCACCGGATGCGGTGACGCTTTTCGCGCAGGCCTGCTTTACGGAATTACTAATGGAATGGATTGGCAGAGCACCGGGCAACTCGGCTCGCTGATGGGCGCGTTGAAAATTGCCCAGCGCGGTGGCCAGAATCACAGCTTCACCCGGGATGAAATAGACCAGCGATATTTTGAAATTTTCGGTAGCCGCATTCTATAACGGGAGGCGCAATGAAACCGACCGAAAAAAATACCTGGCGCTGCTGCTGAGGCACATGTCATTATTGATGCAATAATAATGACATGAAAAACGAAATCAATACCAATAGCCGGCTGATACAGATTTTTCGCTCCGTCCGCCTGTTGTTGCATATCGTTTCGGGTCTGGTCCAATCCGCGATTTACCCACATCTTGGTCAGGCAGCACAAAGGCGTATGGCGCAAAACTGGTGCGCCGGATTGCTCGCGATTCTATGTATCAGATTGCACTACCGCGGCACCCCGCCCGGCGCCGAAACGCAGCGCGTGATGTTGGCGGCGAATCATGTTTCCTGGGTGGACGTGCATGCTCTCATTGCTGTATGTCCCGCACGTTTTGTAGCCAAGGCTGAAATTCGAGACTGGCCTCTGTTCGGCTGGTTGAGCCGTAATGTGGGCACCTTGTTCATTGAACGCACAAAACGCCGCGATACCGCCCGAATAAATGAACATATCGGGGATGCGTTAACAATTGGCGATCGGGTTGCGGTATTCCCCGAAGGCACTACCAGCGATGGCACTTTGCTTCGCCATTTTCATGCATCGCTGTTGCAACCCGCGGTAATGGTTGCAGCGCTGGTTTATCCGGTGGCGATACGTTATACGGACACGGCAGGGGAAATCAGCAAGGCAGTGCCATACGTCAAGATTTCGCTATTGGAATCGTTACGGCAGATATTAAGGCAACCGTGGATTGACTTGGAACTGATTTTCGCCGACCCGATCAACAGCAGCGGGAAAAACCGGCGAGAACTCGCGCGAGGTGCGGAGCATGCTATTGCAGATGCCTTATCCCTTCCCCTGCCGCACAAGACACCTGAAAAATCCGCCGATCTTCAAGGCGAATAGCGGTAAGGCTTCCTCCCCACAGGCAACCTGTGTCCAGCGCTATCAAATTGTCCCTGATTTGCAGCCCCAGCGCAGACCAATGTCCACAGATGATAATCGCTTCGCGGCTGGCGCGATCTGGGCATATCGAACCATGGCAGATAACCGGCTGGAATGTCCTGCATCAAACCCTTGTAGCCGAAATCCATTTTTCCGTCCGCGAGTGCATACACGCATGCGTGTCATGGCGTTGATTATCACTCGCAGGCGCTCATAACCTTCCAAGCTGTCTGTCCCAATGGTCAGGCTGGTTCCCATACATATGGCGGCAAAGTTCGTGGAAATTCGGACTGCGAAGCGCAGTTTCCACTATTTTCGCCAGGAGCGAGGCTTGCGCGACGCTCCAGGAAGGCAATAAACCCGCGTGCACCATGACATAATTACCATCCACATGCAGCAACTTCTGGTGCCGCAGCCAATGGAGCAGCTCATCCCTGTCAGGCGCATCGAGAATATCCTTTAATGTATCGTTCCGATGCAGTTTGACGCATCCTTCGGCCACCATGAGTAGATGCAGATCATGATTGCCCAGGACCATTACTGCTGCATCTTTTAACCCTCTGACAAAGCGCAACACAGCCAGCGAATCCGGACCCCGGTTGACAATATCCCCCACCAGCCACAGCTTGTCCTCTGCAGGGTCAAAACGAATCAGCTCAAGGAGCTCCTGAAACTCCTGATAACAACCTTGCAAATCACCGATTGCGAACGTGGCCATATTTACGGAATCAATAATCCCGGCAGATCAGATACACAAACGCGGGCATTCTTCATAAAAATAAGGGCGATATGTAATTTACCTATCGCCCTTTATCTTACTATCGCAAATTGCTCAGAGATTCACTTTGACTGACTCACCATGTAATCGACTACCGCTTTCACGTCGGCATCGGAGAGGCTCGCATTTCCGCCTTTCGGAGGCATCGCATTTTTTCCCTTGAGTGCGCTGTTGTAGAGTGTCTCGTTGCCAGCCTTGATTCGGGGGCTCCATGCGGAATTATCGCCCAGCTTGGGCGCGCCGGCCGCACCGGTGGTGTGACAGGCAGCGCAGCTGGCTGTGTAGATTGCCTTTATTTTTTCCGGCCTCCCGCATCCGCTACTGGAGCAGCTGCCGCATTCGTTGCCGGAGGAGGAGCTACCGCACTCGCCGGTTCGCCGGTTCCTTCTCCAGTTTGCGCTCCAGCCTGCGAGGCATCACTTGCAAGCACCAGTTCGCCCACCGGCTTCAAGCGTTTCGCCACAGTTTCATCGGAAAAAACACGACTGTTTTGGTCTATCGGGACATCTCCAGTAACATACTTCCCCAGTAGCCAAATAATCAGAACGGAAACACGAAAGCGGCCAGAACGACCACCATCAATTGTTTTGGTGTTTTGATAATCGAGGAATGCTCTTCGTCTTCAGCGGCGCTCACGATAACTCCAAGTAAAGTGATTATTGTATAGGTTCATGCCTACCGAAGCAAAAAGTGATTTGTTACGTTGGACGTGGGGTTTAAAAAAAGCTATTCTATCGCCCGGGTCCTGGATTAGTTCTTCTTGAAGCACGTCACTATCAAGATGGAGGGCTACCCGAGATTCCTTCAGCGATAAGCTTATCTATATTAGCGCCCATAGCTCAGCTGGATAGAGTACCGCCCTCCGAAGGCGGGGGTCACACGTTCGAATCGTGTTGGGCGCGCCATTCCTGGAACCGTCCTGTCGTTTCTTCTTCCCGCTCCGTGCACGCTGTTTGCTGAGTAACTCATTCTGAAACCCGTTATATCTCAACCCGCGCACCCAGTTCAAGAACACGATTTGCAGGTAGTTTGAAGTATTCGGCCGCATTGCTGGCGTTGCGCGCCATGGTTGCAAAAAGCCGCTCCCGCCACATCGCCATCCCAGCCCCGGGGCTGGGTACCACGATATCGCGACTAAGAAAAAACGACGTTTTAAGCTGCTCGAACACAAGCCCATGGGGCTCACATAATTCGAGCGCATACGGCAGATTGGGTTCATCCTTGAAGCCGTATCGAACGGTAATCTGGTAGCAGTTTTCCACTAATGGCTTTACCGATATTCGCTCGTCTGCTGGAACCCAGGGAGTTTCGATATACGTTACAGTCAAAAACACTACGCGCTCGTGCAAGACCTGGTTATGGGCAAGGTTATGTAATAGCGCGTGTGGTACTCCATCCGGATCAGCCGTCAAAAAAACCGACGTCCCCGCAACGCGCACCGGCGGATGCGCAGTCAGTGACTCGAGGAACGGCATGAGTGGTATTGCAGCCGAGCGCAAGTGCTCAAGCAGGATGTGGCGCCCGCGATTCCACGTAACCATGACAAAATAGATAACTGCTCCAATTGCTAGCGGAAACCAGCCCCCTTGAGCGATTTTGAGAATGGTGGCGGCAAAAAATACCGTATCGATCGTCAGGAAGAATCCGGTCGCCAGAACGCATAGCAGCCACGGGTAATTCCAGGCATAACGAAGTACGAAAAAAGTAAGTATGGTTTCAATTACCATGGTAGCGGTCACGGCGACACCGTAGGCGGACGCAAGACTGGATGACGAGCCAAACCCGAGTACCGCCATGATCACGGCTGCCAGCAGCATCCAATTGACGAAGGGAATATAGATCTGGCCGATCGTTCGATCCGAAGTATGCTTGATCTGCATGCGCGGCAGGAATCCCAGCTGTATCGCCTGTCTGGTCACCGAAAAGACCCCGGAAATAACGGCTTGCGATGCAATCACTGTCGCTGCGGTAGCCAGTCCTACGGCAGGATAGAGGGCCCAGGAGGGAAAAAGCAGGAAAAAAGGATTGGCGATTGCCAGCGGATTCGAGAGCACAAGTGCTCCCTGCCCGAGATAGTTTAGTGTGAGTGCGGGAAGGACGCATCCATACCATGCCACACGAATCGGTTTCGGTCCAAAGTGTCCCATATCGGCATAGAGTGCCTCTCCCCCTGTCACCGCCAGCACCACGGCGCCGAAAGCAATAAACGCCAGCCAGCCATTGTTGAGGCAAAAGGCGAGGGCATGAATGGGATTAAACGCTGCCAATATCTGTGGCGCAACAGCGATGTTGGCCAGGCCGGCCAGTCCCAGGGTAGTGAACCATATGAG
This sequence comes from uncultured beta proteobacterium, assembly GCA_963850515.1. GTDB lineage: Bacteria > Pseudomonadota > Gammaproteobacteria > Burkholderiales > Nitrosomonadaceae > Nitrosospira. The sequence continues at coordinate 52,025 of CAWKMH010000052.1, read as the reverse complement.
CGTCACCGGTCCGAATAGGGTACCGATGCCTCCTGTGCCGCGCTGCTGCAGCAAAAAAAGCGCGATCAGCACAATCAACGTTATGGGAAGTACGTAGGGTTTGAGAAGGGGAGTTGCGACCTCCAGTCCTTCCACGGCGCTCAATACCGAGATAGCCGGGGTAATGACGCCGTCGCCGAAGAATAGCGCGGCACCGAACGCGCCGATGGGAAACAGGAAATTGCGCAGCCGTGGACGACCTGCGACCGAGGAGCTCGCTAACGATAGCAACGCCATGATGCCGCCCTCCCCATGATTGTCCGCTCGCAAAATCAATGTGATGTACTTGAGCGAGACCACAATCATGAGCGCCCAAAAAATGAGCGAGATGACGCCGATTACATTGCCTTCGTTGACGGCAAGTCCATGGGCAGGGTCAAAAACAGTCTTCATGACGTATAGGGGACTTGTGCCGATATCCCCATAGACGACGCCGAGCGCAGCCAGGCTCAGCAAACCCAGGGATTGGTGGCTGGCGGTTTTTTTTGGTTCCATATTTTGGCGGGTCTTGATTGGTATACCGGAATGCACGGTTACCTGATGAGAAAAAAGCAGTGGGTGGGAAGTCGTATATAAGCAAAAAGTCGCGAAAACTCAAGGGGATTTTTGCGACTATAAAGGTACGGTATACGTTTGTTAAATTTGGACGCCTTGGAGGAGCTAAATTTCCTGCACCCGATATCCAGGACGGCTGTTCGGTACCGGATGTAATTGATTTAATGATTACCGGTCGCGCCGGCACGTGGATGCATTGTACACGACCCCCATGCAGCCAGCACAAGCGGCCTGTTGCGGTGCTCGGAAGCGGAAATTTCACCGATGTTGCAAGAAAGCGAATGTTTTGCTTTGCTGTCCTTCCTATCCAGCTAATTGATAGCCAGCATCTTGTAATGCTACCGTACCGAGGTCGGCGCTCTCCCCTACACTTTATTCCACCTGAGGCGCAGAACAGGCTGATGCCTCGTAAACCCTGGAGATTCCATGACAAGCATGGCTATTTGATCGCAGGCTAGGTATCTATCGGCCCATCTCCGGGTCATGATCGGCAAATGGTGTGAGCTTCTTTTTAAGATCAGCCGATAACTATGTCACAACATGTCGGGTGAAATACTGGCGCGTAAAACCGTTTCCTCTACGCCTCCCTTTGTTTTGTGACTGAACCACCATATCGCACCCTTGCGCATGGGCCATCCCGCGGGCTCGCCGGATATAAGTACGGCTGCCACTTCCCCTAGCGTGGGCTGATGGCCCACCACCACGACTGCGCCTTTGGCATCCGGCCAACCAGCGGCTGCAAGAACTGCTTTCGCCGACGCGGCAGGCCCAATCTCTTTGACAGTTTCAAAATCCTCGTCAAGTGCGGCAGCAGTCTGCTGAGTCCGCACAGTTGGGCTGACTATCACGCGCGTGTTTTTGGGTAGCCTTGGCTTCAGCCATTCCGCCATCGCGCGCGCTTGTTTCACCCCTTTATCGGTCAGTTCTCGCGCAGTATCCGGAGAACCATCCTCAGCTTCGGCATGGCGCCATAGAATGAGTTCCATTGTTCCTCCCTGCGGTATGGTCGACATGATAATACTCCTGATATTTTCATCAGTATAGAAGAAAACTCGACTTTCATACGCGGCATACTATATGCTCGGCCATGCTAAGGATTTCAAAAAAATTCGGGTGTTCGCCAGACAGGGGCGCTTAAGGAAAGGGAAATGCTGAGGATGCGAGCTTTGGTTTGAGCGACGGGGAGTAGTGTTATATCGTGTTTTATAATGGGAAATATTACTGCAAATGGCGAGCAGTTCGCCCGCCATTCCCGGCAATTAGGACTTCAATGCCGACATCGGTGCGCCAAAGTTGATGTGGAAAGGTGCGCCGTTGATGACAATTGCGGGCACCGACTTGACGCCAGCCGCTTCAGCAGCCGCGATACGATCCTTTTGCTCGCCGAGATTCACGAGTTCAACCTCGTAACGGTCGGTGTCCAGAGCGTCAGCAATCTGCCGCTCGGCTTCGACACATACAGGACAGCCAGCGTGATAAAAGGTAGCAGGTGTTTTCATAGTCGACTCTCCAAAAAATTTAAATGTCAGTGGGGGCTGCCCACGTTCGCAAGAACCAGTTGATGTTACCATGCGACCGGGTATTATAGTCGCTGCCCCAACCTTGCGCCAGCCTCATCAGGATTATGCTTGACCTGAGTTTATTGACGGCCTATCAGGGACGGATGAAGTATTGGGAAGCTCCTGCTGGTTTAAGTGCTGGGATTACTGATTGGAACGCCTTGGTTCACATCCATGTTTTCCGCAATTAGCGTCCGCCAGGTCGAGGGCGCTGGCGACCTTGACGGGACCGATCGCTATTTTTGTTGATTTTGCTCCCGTTGTAGTAAAAGAGCTTGCGAATACAGCGTATTTTTGCTTTCGCCACTGATCTCCGCAGATAACGTTACTGCATGTTTTAGCGGCAAGTCGCGCAACAATAGCTTCAGTATATGTTGCGCCTGTTCAGTTAATTCCGCCGGGTTCGGCGCTACTGCGCCGGATACTAGCAGTACGAACTCGCCCTTTTGACGATTAGGATCAGCCTGGAGCCAGACCAAGGCGTCGCCGAGTTCGCAACTGTGGATGGTCTCGAATAATTTTGTCAGTTCTCTCGCAATCGTGATTTGGCTTTGATCACCCAGTACCTTGACCAAGTCGGTTAGGCACTCAAGAATGCGGTGAGGCGCCTCGTAAAATACGATGGTGTATGGCTGTGATTTCAACGCTTCCAGCTCCCGCCGTCGCTGCCCACCGCTGGCTGGGAGAAAACCATAAAATAGAAAATGGGACGCGGTGATTCCTGCTGCCGAGAGAGCACACACTGCCGCGCTGGCGCCAGGGATTGGTACCACTTTATATCCGCTGTTCCCGCACCAGCTTAACGAGAATTCCCCCGGGGTCGGAGATTCCCGGGGTGCCGGCATCGGTAACGAGTGCCACTGATTGCCCTCGTGACAACAAATTGGCAACCTTATCTACCGTGGCGTTTTCATTGTGGCGATGCAAGGCCATCATCTTTTTATTTATCGAATGATGCCTCAGTAAATTAGCGGTGGTGCGAGTATCCTCTGCGGCAATCACATCCACTGCCGAAAGTATGTCCAGCGCACGCAGGGTGATGTCGCGCAGGTTTCCTATCGGTGTGGCTACAATATATAACGTGCCTGGCGAGGGTAATTCCTTTGATTGCATTTTGCGGTGGTCGGGCTGATTGCTGGGATGCGGAGTATTGTAAAATATATCGTTTATCGGCATTTGATTAACTGCGCGGTACATTTATGGAACATTCAAGTTGAATGGGAGCGAGGCGGAGCGCTATGCAGAAGCGTATCTTCTGCGCCATGATCTTGTTTTGCTCCAAAGGAATTATCGTTGCCGCTTTGGCGAAATTGATCTCATTATGCAAGATGGTACGACATTGGTATTCGTTGAGGTCCGTATGCGTACAAATCGCGCCTTTGGTGGCGCGGCGGGCAGCATAACTTTTGTGAAGCGGAAAAAATTATTATGTGCGGCGCGCCACTATCTTGCTGCTCTGAAGTTCGAGCCGTCCTGCCGTTTCGATGCGGTATTATTATCGGGTCATGGCGGCAAGGAGGTTGAGTGGATCAGGAACGCATTTGGAGAATAGCAGCATACCAGGCGTGATGGAACGGCATGTGTTTGCTTGGTTTATTGATAGGACTGATATGGATCGCGGCTCGGACGAGCGACTTTGATTGAATGAGGTTTTTTTTTGGATTTTATTTACCCTATTGAGCTATTTCGTATGTAATACGAAAAGCCGCTGTGGGAGTTGTGTGGTTTTTTTTGGGTTAAGCCACAGATTGGTTGAAGATTGCTGGAACTGGACCGCATGATGCTGATGCGGTTATTCTTTTTTATTAGGGGTATGAATGCTTAATCGGAATTTGAAGTGGTTGCTGATATTGCTGTTTCCGTTCATTTCGGGCTGTGCGGTGCTAGTTGCGGCCGGCGTGGTGTCGGGTGTTGGCGCGGGCGCGGCGGTGTCGCAGGACCGGCGTACCAGTGGTATGTTCGTGGAGGATGAGGGGATTGAGTTTAAGAGCGGCCGACGGATCAGCGAAAAGATGGGTGGAGATGTCAATGTCAACGTCACCAGCTTCAATCGTAACGTGCTGCTTACAGGTGAGGCTCCGACCGAAGGATTGAAAAAGGAGATTGGAAAACTGGTGACGGGCGTGGAGAACGTACGGAAAGTCACCAATGAGATCGCGATAGGTGACGTAAGTTCGTTTGCTTCCCGCAGCAACGATGCATTGCTGACGTCCAAGGTCAAGGCGCGTTTTCTGGATAGCGGGGAGTTTCAGGTCAATCACGTTAAAGTCGTTACTGAGGATGCTGTGGTTTATCTGCTGGGCCTTGTAAAGGTAAGGGAGGGAGACAGTGCGGTGAACATTGCGCGATCTACAAGTGGTGTTCGGAAGGTTGTGAAAGTTTTCGAGTACCTGGATTAAGCTTTTGGGAAAGTTTGGCCGAGCAGGATACTTGTGCTTTTTTAAGATGGAAAGGCGGAGCCTTGGTATATGGGTGATAAGAGGTCTCTTGTAATTACGCCTGATTTCGTTGCCAAACTTGTCAGTCTGCTTCCGCCGGATCGGATATATACGGACCCGGTGGATTGTTATGCCTATGCGTATGACAACACGCGAAAGATTTTTCCGCCGGATGCGGTGGTATTTCCGGTTACCACCGCGGAAGTGCAGGCTGTAGTGGCGCTTTGTAACGACTTTAAGGTTCCGCTAACGCCACGTGGACGCGGCACCGGGACCTCGGGCGGAAGCCTTCCTGAGCAGGGCGGGGTGGCGTTATCCCTGGAGCGGATGTTACGCATTATCAACATCGATCCCGCCAATCGTGTGATTGTGGCAGAACCCGGCGTTATCAATCAGTCGGTACAGGAAGCGGCGAGGCCTCATGGCTACTTCTGGCCGCCTGATCCGTCGAGTGCGGGCTACTCAAGCATAGGGGGAAATCTGGCGACCTCCGCGGGGGGGCCACATGCCGTCAAATATGGGACGACACGTGATCACGTGCTGGGGCTCAAGGCGGTTACCGGCGCGGGAGAGATAATCCGGACGGGTTGTTATACCACCAAAGGCGTAGTGGGCTATGACCTCACGCGACTTTTAATAGGCTCGGAAGGTACGCTGGCCGTTATTACGGAAGCAACACTTAAGCTTACTCCGCTCCCTCAATCTTATGGCGGGCTCACTGTGCATTACCGGGACCTTGCGAGCTGTGCCGCAGCGATAGTCCGGGTTATGGCGCTGCCGCAGACGCCCAGCGCGCTTGAATTCCTGGATGCCGGGTCGCTCAACCTGATACGTAGCCGATTCCCCGATATGCTGCCGCCTGAATGCCAGCGCGATGCTGATGATTGAAATGGATGGGTCCGAGCAATATATTTCGGAATCGCGCGCGGCGATCCTTTCTGCATGCCGCAACGAGGGGCTCATCCATGCGGATGAAACAGTGGATGCCGCGAGTTTATGGCTGGCCCGCAAAACGTTGTCTCCGTTACTGCGCGATATCGCACCCAAGAAGATTAATGAGGATGTGGTTGTACCGGTTTCGGCACTACCTCGATTTCTCGACGGCTTGATGCAACTGAGCGGTAAATATCGCATTGCCAATGTCAATTTTGGTCATGCGGGCAATGGCAATATTCATGTCAATCTGCTCGTAAATCCGGATTGCGCCGATGAGATGAGCCGGGCGGAAAAATGCCTGAATGAAATATTCGATCTGGTGATCGAGCTCAATGGCACGCTTTCAGGCGAGCATGGCGTGGGCAGCGAAAAACGCGCGTTTGTCGGGAAGGAGATCGATGCGCCAACGATAACGCTGATGAAAGCGATCAAACGCGTGTTTGATCCTAACAATATACTGAATCCGGGAAAGCTATTCCCTTGAATCGTGGAATTACCTCAGCCTGAGTTTATTCCAGACGCGTCATGATGTGGAGATCCGAAGCTAAATCAGCCTTTGCTGCAGTTATACTAACTTGTCGTTCTCAATAGCTCGGAAAGATCATGGGCAAAAACATCGGCGTCCTTCTCACTGCTTACGTATAACCGAAGCTTTCCCTTCGTATCATAGATATAGGTACCGGTAGAGTGATCCACGGTGTGATGTCCGGGGGATTCTCCCTCCTGTTTTTGATAAATGGCCTTGAATTCTTTTGCGACCTTTTTTGTCGCCCGCTCATCGCCGTATAAACCAAGAAATGTCGGATCAAACGCCGACAGGTATTCCTTGAGCACCGCTGCAGTATCACGTTCAGGGTCTACGGTAATGAATAATACCTGAACACGCGAAGCCTCCGGACCGAGCTCTTTCATCGCAGCCGCGAGTTTGCCCATTGTGGCGGGACATACATCAGGGCAATGGGTATAGCCAAAAAATACGACTACCGCTTTACCCTTGAAGTCTGCAAGCGTACGCATTTTACCGGTATGGTCGACCAGGTCGAAATCCGCACCGAAGTTGGCGTTGGTAATATCCGTTGAGAGAAATGCCGGTTTGGGGGCATTGCCGTTGCTGCAGGCTATGAGCAGGAGCGCGGCCAGAAGCGTTGCCGCCGCTGGCCATAGTGTGCTCGAATGGAATTGCCGAGGTCTCACACGCCTACTATAACCGGATGTAATGATCCACCAGCAGTACCGTAAACAGCGCAGCCAGATACCAGATCGAATAACGGAACGCCTGGCGCGCGAGCTGATCGCTATAATCGAGGTATATTTTTACTGCATAGTACAGAAATACCGCATCCAGCGCCAAAGCACCGGTAATATAGATGAGCCCGCTCATCTGTGTGGCATAAGGCATCAATGTGACTGCGATGAGTATCAGCGTGTATAGCAGGACATGCAAGCGCGTGAACTTATCGCCATGAGTAACCGGGAGCATCGGCATTCCCACCTTTGCATACTCAAGCTTGCGGTACAGCGCCAGCGCCCAGAAGTGGGGCGGCGTCCAGGCGAAGATGATGAGAAACAGAAGCAGCGCGTCCGAGGACACTTCGCCCGTCACCGCCGCCCAGCCGAGCACGGGCGGCATAGCGCCGGAAGCACCGCCGATGACGATATTCTGCGGCGTGTTGGGCTTCAGTATGACGGTATATATGATCGCGTATCCGACAAAAGTCCCCAAGGTGAGCCACATGGTTAGCGGATTTACCAACTGGTGAAGCATGAGTAATCCGGTCCCGCCGATCAACGCAAGAAAAAACAAGGTTTCGGGCGAGGTAACCGTTCCCTGCGGCAATGGCCTGCCACGTGTACGATTCATTATCGCATCGATCTTTTGCTCAACCAGGCAATTGACTGCCGCAGCCGCGCCGGCTACGAGCGCAATTCCCAGCGTACCAAATATCAGCGCGTTTAACGGAACAGCACCGGGTACCGCGAGAAACATGCCGATAACCGCGGTAAAGACGATAAGTGATACAACCCTCGGCTTCGTCAACCGATAAAAGTGTTGCATACGTGAGGCGGTCTGTTGCCAGGCAATACTCGTAGTAGACATAATGTTCATCTCCTAATTCAGGCGCAGGCACTATACCTGCACTTACCGACTTCAAGGGATCGCTGCAATCGCGAGAATTCGTCAGCTATTGCAATGACCTCGGCTTTCGTTTCAATGTTCCGGCGGCGCCAGCGGATATCAGCTCAGTGGCGCTTGTCCGTTCCCATCGCATGTTCCAATTGAGAAACCTTGAGCAGTCGCTTGATGTCCTTCGACATCTTTGTAGGATCCACGTCTTTCGGAAAACGCATTATAAGATTTCCTATAGGATCGACAAGGTAAATATGGTCGTGCTGGGAAGCCTTCGCGGGAATCGCTTTGAGCAGGTCGCTATCCTTCGCATTAATAAATAAGGTGCCTTCAAACTCACCTGCGAGTTCCGGTGAAGGGACTTCATTATCATCGATCAGCCATAACCGCTCTATTCGATCCCGTTCGGCATTCTGCACCAGGCGCACCTGACGCATGTAATATAATTTTTTGCTGGCATCGCTCGTCGCATTTTCCTGAGTCAACTGATACTAATGCCCATTTGCCACGAACTTGACGCATGCGAAAAATCGTCTGGTCAGTTTGATTTAAAGCGCTCCCTGTCAGGGCTTAACTTCGAGTAGTTCACCATAATTAACGCTGTCAGGCCGTACGCTCGAGAAAAATAGTGCATAAGAAGCAATAATGGGCGCGCAAAACACTAGCAGCAATAAGATCAGCGTCCGTCTATTTTTCCTTGGGGCGATTTCGTTTGACACTTAACACCAAATAAATAATCAGTACAGCCAGCGCCATGGCAAACCACTGAAACGCATATCCAAGATTCTTGGCGGCACCCGAATCCGGCCGCACCCACTGACGCACCAACCCATCCTTCACATCGTCTTTTTGCAATATCATTACCGGCTGCAACGTCAATCCTGTAGCGCGCCGATAACGCTCAAGGTCAAGATTTTCCCACACTTTACCCGATACAACTTCCGCTGACAGTTCCAGGTTTTTTGTGTCGCTATCGTTGCTAATCCTGAGACAACCACCTCGCCATTTGGTGCGGGCACTTCCGGCAATTTATTACGGTCCCGATTTGCTGGTGCCCAACCCCGGTTCACCAGAACATGCATTGAGCTTTTACCTATCCTCAACGGGGTGATTACCTGGTAACCAGCCATACCCTGAAATATCTTATTGTCGAGGTAAATCGTGTGTACCGGCACATACTCGCCTCGTGCCTCGACCTGGCGATATTGAAAATCTTCGATCCTGACCGGAATGTCGGGTACCGCGACAGCAGGTTCTCGCGAAAGAAGATCAAGCCGTTCCTGCCGCGATTCCTTTTTCTCGGCACGGGAAAGTTGCCAATTGCCAAGTTGTATGAAGAATTACTATACCGGCTGTGGCCGCTATTGTTGACCACAATTGCGGCGTGAATCGCCAGCCTAAAATAGTCATTGGATAGTATGCAGAACTCGGCTAAACTTGTTCTCAGACCCAATAACTACAGGACTGACCTTGAAAATTGTTGTCGTTCTATTTCTCCTCTTTATCCTCGGCAGTCTGGCGTCCGCGCTATATTACGTAATCAAGGATAAAGGAAACGGCATACGTGCGGTTAAGTCCTTGACCCTGCGCGTTGGGCTATCAGTCTTTCTGTTTGCCATGCTCATGCTGGGGACCTATTTGGGATTCATACCGCTGAGTCATTAATACCCAGCGGTATGATTTACCTGCTTATACAAGCCAGTAGACGAATATGAACAGGCCCAGCCAGACCACGTCCACGAAGTGCCAGTACCAGGCAACGCCTTCAAAGCCGAAATGATTCTCCGGCGTGAAATGACCCGACAGTACGCGGCAATAGATGACGAACAGCATAATGGAACCCAACGTCACGTGGAAGCCGTGGAAACCCGTCAGCATGAAAAAGGTTGCGCCATAAGCACCGGTCGTCATCTTGAGGTTGAGCTCGGAGTAGGCATGGCCGTATTCGTAGGCTTGCAGGCCGACAAAGAGAAATCCCAGGGCAAAGGTGAGGAACAATCCCAGTTTGAGCTGGCCGCGCTTATTCAGCTTGAGCGCCCAGTGCGCCCAGGTAACCGTCACCCCGAGGTCAACAGCAAGAAGGTATTGATTGCCGGCAGGCCCCACGGACCCATGGGGAGGAATTTCTCGGTGATGCCGGGGCCGGCTGTAGGCCAGTCCGCCGTGAAATCCGGCCACAGCAATTTATGTTCCAGATCGCCCAGGTCGGGAATGGAATGCGCCCGCATGTAATACAACGCGCCGAAGAAGGCGCCAAAAAACATGACTTCGGAAAGAATGAACCAGCTCATCCCCCAGCGGAAGGACGCATCCACCTGCTTATTGAACTTGCCGCTCTCGCTTTCCCGCGCCACTGTGCGAAACCAGCCGAACAGCATGTAAAAGAGTATGGCAAAACCCAATGTCAGCATTGCATAGCCCACTGGCATCTTGTTGACCGAGAACGCCGCGCCAAACCCCATGAAAAACAATGCTATCGACCCGGTCATAGGCCAGGTCGATGGCGCTGGAACGTAATAATTGCTTCCTTCCTGGCTCATGCTCTTTCTCCTGCTTGTAATTGATTAATTTTCTATGTCACAAACTTAACTAGCAACACCAAGGCTAGCACAAACACCGCGGCACCAATAATTCCCCCGATTACCACCTGCGCCGGAGTCAACGAACTCGCATCCATCTCGAGATCGCTTTTCTTGCGAACTCCGAAGAAAGCCCAGGATACTGCCTTTGCAACCTGCAAAAAAGTCGCCTTTTTCGGTTTTGTGCTGTCGTCCTTCAACCTTTATTTGCTTCGCTTTCCGTATCTGCAGCCTGGTCGATTCCAATTTCAAAAAAGGTGTACGAAATAGTAACGGTATTCACATCGGTTGGAAGTCCAGGTTCAATCATGAATTGAACCGGCATCTGCCGTGTCTCATTTGGCTTCATTACCTGTTTGCTGAAACAGAAGCACTCAAGTTTCTTCAGATGTTTGGCCAGCAGCATCGGACTGTAGCTGGGTATCGCCTGACCGCTGATTTCCCGATTGGATTTATTCGTAACTTCGTACATTACCTCCACCAATTCGCCGGGATGTACACGCAGACTGGATTGTAGGGATTTGAACTGCCAGGCAGTCCACGTGTATTGGCATCTAGTTCGACCGTTACCCAACGGGCGGTATCTACTTGCGAGTTCTCCGTAAGCGTATCCGCCTGCAAAAGATTATTGAGTCCCGTCACGTCGCAAATCTTCTCGTAAAACGGAACTAACGCGAAGCCGAAAACGAACATGACCACTGAAAAAATCAGTAGCTTCTTCATTATTACGGTATTTGCTTGAATTACGTTCATTTCCAGTTTTTTACGATAACCGTTACAAAAATAGCTACGACGATCGCTAGCAGAAACAGCGCTGTTCTGATTGCCCCGCGCCTTCTTTCTGCGTTTTGCGTCACATTCTGCTCCTTGTTCTTACTTGATGACCGGCGGCGTTACAAAGCTATGGTATGGCGCAGGGGACGGCAATGTCCACTCCAGGGAGGTCGCACCTTCCCAAGGTTTTGCCGGCGCTTTTGCACCCCCACGAATGCACTTCAGCACTACGTAAAGGAACAGCAACTGGCTAAAGCCGAAACCAAATGCGCCTATGCTGGAAATCATGTTGAAATCGGCGAATTGGAGCGCGTAGTCGGGAATACGACGCGGCATGCCCGCCAACCCCAGGAAATGCTGCACAAAGAAAGTGAGGTTGAAAAAGAACATGGACAGCCAGAAATGCCATTTGCCCAGCGTCTCGTCATACATATGCCCGGTCCATTTCGGCATCCAGTAGTAGGCTCCGCCGAATATTCCGAACAGCGCACCCGATACCAGCACATAGTGGAAGTGTGCAATGACATAGTAGGTATCCTGTACCTGGACATCGATCGGCACTATCGCACAAACGACTCCGCTGAACCCACCAAGAGTGAACAGAAAAACGAAGCCGATGGCAAAAAGCATGGGTGTTTCGAAGGTCATGGAACCGCGCCACATGGTGGCGGTCCAGTTGAACACTTTAACGCCGGTCGGAACCGCGATCAGCATGGTGGCGTACATGAAAAACAGCTGTCCGGTCACCGGCATGCCGGCGGTGAACATGTGATGGGCCCAGACGATGCAGGACAGGATGGCGATCGAGGCGGTGGCATACACCATCGAGGAATATCCGAACAATGGCTTGCGCGCAAAGGCCGGGATAATTTCGGAGACGATGCCGAATGCCGGCAATATCATGATGTAGACCTCGGGGTGGCCGAAGAACCAGAAGATATGCTGGAACATCACCGGATCACCGCCGCCCGCTGCATTGAAGAAGTTGGTACCGAAGTTGCGATCCGTCAGCAGCATGGTAACCGCTCCCGCCAGCACCGGCATCACCAGCACCAGAAGATAGGCGGTGATGAGCCAGGTCCATACGAACATCGGCATTTTCATCAGTGTCATGCCCGGCGCCCGCATGTTGAGGATGGTCGTGATGATGTTGATTGACCCCATGATAGACGAAGCACCCATGATATGGATGGCGAAAATCGCCATGTCCATACCCATGCCCATCTGCACCGACAGCGGCGGATAAATCGTCCAACCGCCCGCAGGTGCGCCGCCGGGCACGAAGAACGAGGTCAGCAGCAGTAGGGCCGCCGGCGGCAGCAGCCAGAAACTCCAGTTGTTCATGCGCGCAAAAGCCATGTCGGGCGCCCCGATCATCATCGGCACCTGCCAATTGGCAAAACCGACGAACGCCGGCATGATGGCGCCGAATATCATTATCAGACCGTGCATGGTCGTCAACTGGTTAAAAAACTCGGGATTGACGATCTGTATGCCGGGCTGGAAAAGCTCGGCGCGGATGGTCAGCGCCATCACGCCCCCGGTCAGGAACATCAGAAAACTGAACCACAGATACATCGTGCCGATATCTTTGTGGTTAGTGGTCATCAGCCAGCGCATCATGCCGGTGGGATGATGATCGTGGGCGTCGTGGGCGTCGTGCGGAACGTCGTGATCTGGTATTGCTGCCATGGTGTCCTCCTTGATGCTATTTTCTGAACTGGTTGATTTCCGATGGCTGCACCACGTCGCCTGCGGTATTTCCCCAGGCATTACGTTCGTAGGTGACCACCGCCGCGATTTGTACATCCGACAGGTGCTTGAATGCAGCCATTGCCGTGCCGGTCTTTCCATTCATGACAATGTTGACATGGCCGGCCTTGGGACCGTTGGCGATCTTCGAGCCGTCCAGCGCGGCAAAGGTCCCGGGTATGCCCTGGCCATTGGCCTGATGGCAGGCAACACAGTTGGCGGTATAGACTTTCTCGCCTTCGGCTTTCAGTTCTTCCGCCGTAAATTCTTTGCTCACGTCTTCGGCCGCCGCCGCCGTCTTGCTTTTCTGTTCAGCCACCCACTGGGCATATTTCTCCGGCGGCACCGCTTCTACGACGATCGGCATGAAGCCGTGCTCCTTGCCGCAGAGTTCGGCGCATTGGCCGCGATAGGTGCCAGGCTTTTCAATGGTGAACCAGACGTCGCGTATGAAGCCGGGGATGGCGTCCTGCTTTACGCCCAGGGCAGGTACCCACCAGGCGTGCAGTACGTCGTTGGCGGTGAGCAGTACGCGTATCTTCTTGCCGGTGGGCACGACCAGCGGGTTGTCTACTTCCAGCAGGTAGTTCTCACCCTTGGGCGTGGTGTTCTCGATCTGGTCGCGGGGGGTGGACAGGCTGCTCAGGAAACTGATGCCTTCTCCTTCGCCCGTCAGGTAGTCGTAACCCCATTTCCACTGGTAACCCGTGCTCTTGATGGTGATCTCGGAGCTGGAGGTGTCCTTCATGTCGATGATGGTCTTGGTGGAGGGATAGGCCATGCCAACCAGGATGAGGAACGGGATGCCAGTCCAGATGATCTCGACCGTGGTGCTGTGATGGAAGTTCGCCGCCGGGTAGTCCAAGGATTTGCGGTGCTTGAGTATGGAATACAACATGACCCCGAACACACCCACGAATATCACCAGGCATATCCATAAAACCAGCGTGTGCAGATCGTATATCTGCTGGGCTATCGGCGTTTGCGGCTCGGGCAAATTTAACTGGTAAGGGTCCGCCGCTGCCGCCATTCCCAGTCCGGAATACAATGCGGTCGCCACAATCCCAACTATGGTTGCTGCTGCTTTGCTACTCATATCTCCCCCCACTTGATTGCTGATTACAGTACGAGCCAATAATTCCAAAATTCCACGACGTTTGACTGGCCTCACGGACTGACTTCCAGATCATTTTTGTTTAGCTCGGCGCCTACCTGATAGCCGGACAAAAGCACCCTGATTACCGGATCTTTTCTGCCTAATAGCCATGTTGCGAATGTCGGTAATTGTGTTATTCTACGGCCTTATGCGGATTCAAACATTAAGAATAACGGCATTTCCATAAGTTCAAAGTTCCAACAAAAAACAAAAATTTGTTATGCGCAGCCATTAATAAAATCTAAACAATAAATTTCCTGATTAATACCAATACCGGATCATCAAAACAGGAAACGAACGAAGGCCCATCAAGCCGGGTTACGTTTATATCATGAACGCTATATGTACTATGCTTATTCGTATTAAGCATAGTACATAAATCGATCGAAGTTGCTTTAACCCATATTTCATGCGGGTTTCCAGCTGAAATTATTCCGCTTTTTCGTCTGTGCCTATCAAATTTCTTCTAAATTTCACAGTATCGGTTTCAACTATTATCCGAATCGCCACTACTGAAACGGAAAAATTCTACCACAGCAAAATGGAGCGTACAAGAAAGAAACTTTATCCTGTTAAGCAAAATTAATAATGCCCCTATTCTAAAAAACGGTATTTTCCCCTCTTCTAATTGTGGTAATTTTACCCTATTTGAATTATGGTAATACGAGTATCCAGGTGCCGATTTATCCTTTTGGCATAGCGCGGCCCCGCTTCGTACGGCGCAGTTTACCATTGAGCTTGCCATTGTTGAATCTCAATCGTCATCTGATGATTAGATGGGTTTTGTATGGCAAAAAAATGAAACAAATGAGCTTGCCGCTGAAGCTCTACGGGTTAGTGGCGGAAGGGATACCGGTGAAGATGTGGCTTCGCCCGTCAGGTTGAACGTAAATGCCCATATTCATGACACCAGCTTGATCAGTGGCGTCCTCTGATTGCTATCGAAGAAAAATCGTGCTTGCTTGACGAAGTCAGACGGGTTCCGCCTATTATTACAGCGGCAAAAAGAAGTGAGGAAGTGCTTCGAAGGCATGGATAACAGCAAATCCGCATTCCGGAGTCTCCTGATACTTACATCGGCCCGCCAAACCGGGCTCGTTATTATAAGGCTGGAGATTTCGCGGCGTGCCATTTCTGTTTTAATTATTCAGCGGTTCTATTTGATGAGATTTTCCAGAGGGTATGAGAATGGCGGAAACCAGTAACGCCGCTACGGCAAGCATGGCTCCGGAGCTACAAACATCAGGATGGCTCAATACACCCCAACCGATTACGCTCGCCTCGCTGCGGGGGAAAGTGGTTGTATTGCATACTTTTCAGATTTTCTGTCCCGGTTGCGTGCAGGTAGGTATTCCGCAGGCGCAGAGAATATATCAGGAATTTGATCCTGATCGCGTAGCAGTGATCGGGCTGCACACGGTTTTCGAACATCACGCCGTGATGGGCCCCGACGCCCTCGAAGTATTTATACATGAGTATCGGCTGCGATTTCCGATTGGTATCGACAAGTATGACGGCGAACCAAAAGGCGTTCCGCTGACCATGCACGCTTATCAGATGCAGGGCACGCCAACGCTGATTCTGATCGATAGAACCGGGCACATCCGTCTGCATAAATTCGGACATGTGAGCGACCTTACGATTGGATTCTCGATCGGCACGCTGCTTTCCGAAGAAATTGATGAATCTTCTGCGGCAAGTGGCTGAAGCTATCCCCGCAAGTAGTGGAAGTAGCGCTTGCGATGCGGACGGCTGCAGTGTCTGATTTTGCAGGTTGAATAGGCTATTGCAGGGCCTGTCCTGTCCTTTTAACGTGAGGTCTATGGCGCCATTCCAATGATCAGCCGACGGAGTTTTTCCGGAACCGCTCATTTACAAAAATCAGTTAACCTCGATCTGTCTTGGGTATATCGTCCGGTTTAACGCGCTCTGCAATCTCGGCAAGTACCCCGGCAGTTGCTTCACGCATCAGATTGGTGATGGCATGAGTCAGCTCAATGCCCGCCTCTAGCTGGTTCTGTCCGACCGAGGTCATCTGCTGATTAAAAACCACGAGAGTGTCCTTCACCTGAGAACCAACCGCGGTTCCGTTGCGTTTGGCGTGGCCAATCAAATCCCCCAAGGTTTCCTTCACCAGTTCCTGAGCGGCGGAAGCCGATGTCTGTACGATGTCCAGAAAAAGGGTCTCAACACTTTCCAGTTCGGCGCGGGCGCGGGTAAGCTCCTCATTTGAAAACTTTTGCGCCCGGCCTGCAGCCTCCTCCAAAGCCAGCTTTGAAGCTTCGGCAAGCTGCGCGAGCGCGGCATCCAATCCGGCGACCGCATCGCGTATAGGCTCCAGTACTGTTTGCGTCTGCGCAGGTGTTTGTTGCAGCTTTTGCTGCGCGCCTTCACTCACTCCTTTCATCACCGCCGTCACGACCTTCCGTAGCGATTTCTGATCCTGGTCCTGCGCTACTCAAGGCTTTCACTGTGAAGTCCCGAACTTCTTCGCGAACGTTCTTTCCATGCGCAATGCTGTTGCGCACTTTGGCCTCGAGCGCGGATGTGTCCGAAGTTGTGTCAGGAGAAGCTTCACCGCCAGTTACGTTCTGCATGATAAAAACCTCCCTAAGTGATGAAAAAAATAGTGATCTACGCTGTAAGCCGAACAAGACCGCCCATATAAGGGTGCAGAATTTCCGGAATGGATACGCTGCCATCGGAATTTTGAAAATTTTCCAGAATCGCCACCAGCGTTCGTCCCACCGCCAACCCCGAGCCATTGACGGTATGCAATAATTCCGGTTTGCCTTTTTCTTTGCGAAAGCGTGCCTGCATGCGCCGCGCCTGGAATGCTTCGCAATTACTGCATGAAGAAATTTCGCGAAAGGCATTCTGCTCCGGCAACCAGACTTCGATGTCGTATGTTTTGGCCGCCGAGAAACCCATGTCCGCCGTGCACAAGCGCCATCACGCGATAAGGCAGTTCCAGTTTCTGAAGAATCGTTTCCGCATGAGCGGTCAACTCCTCCAGTGCTTCGTAGGAATGTTGTGGATGCACGATCTGCACCAGCTCCACCTTCTCGAACTGATGCTGCCGGATCATGCCACGCGTATCCCTGCCATAGCTTCCCGCTTCCGAGCGGAAACATGGTGTATGCGCTGTGAGCTTGATGGGGAGCGATTCGAGAGCAACGATTCGATCGCGCACCATATTGGAAAGCGGAACTTCGGCGGTGGGTATCAGATACAGATCATCCCCTTCGGGCTGATAGGGCGAATTACTCGTGAACGCGTCTTGATAATTCTCTTGCCCCGAAAGCACTTCAGCTGAACCCGCCTTTTTTCGAGGGATCTCGAACAGATCCTCCTTGAACTTCGGCAACTGCCCGGTGCCCCGCAAACTTTCCGCATTGACCAGATAGGGAACGTATGTCTCAGTATAGCCGTGCTCCTGCGTATGTGTGTCCAGCATGAATTGCGCAAGAGCGCGGTGAAGGCGCGCGAGCGCGCCTGTCATCAAGCTGAAACGTGCGCCGCTGAGCTTGGTGGCGGTCGGAAAATCCAGTAATCCCAGACCTTCGCCTATGCTCACATGATCTCTCACCATAAAATCGAATGCGCGCGGGGTTCCCCAACGACGCACCTCCCGATTATCGGCTTCATTATTGCCCTCCGGCACGCTGCTATGGGGCAGATTGGGAATCTGCAGCAATATTTGCTGCAACGCGGCTTGAGTTTTTTGTAGCTGAGCTTCCGCCTGTCTTCAGTTCGTCGCCGAGATTAGCCACCTCCGCAAGGATGCTCGAAACGTCCTCCCCTCTGCTTTTGGCGTTACCGATCTGTCTGGAGGCGGCATTTCGCCGCGCCTGAAGCTCCTCCGTATAGGTCTGCAGATTCTTGCGTTCCGCCTCCAGGGCATTGAATTCCGTAATGGGAAAAGTATAATTACGCGTGGCAAGAACCCTGGCCACGTGAGCCAGATCGGTACGTAACAACTGAATGTCTAGCATCCTAATCTCCAAAAAACGTGTGTCCGTAGGCAATCGACAGCCTTGAAATAACCTAGGTCTTTTTCTTCGCCTGTTTGTCCAGTTCGCGCAAGTATGTCAGCCTTTCGGATATCTTACTTTCGAATCCCCGCGTGGCCGGCTCGTAAAATTTAATCTCCGGCATGTCTTCCGGGAAATAATTTTCTCCAGCGGCGTAGGCTTCGGGATCATCATGAGCATAGCGGTAGTCTCGTCCGAAACCCAATTCCTTCATCAGCCGGGTAGGTGCGTTGCGCAAATGCTCAGGTACGCGGCGCGACTTGTCGCCGCCAATAAAAGATCGGGTTTTATTATACGCAAGGTAGGCGGCGTTGCTCTTGGGCGCGCAGGCAAGATAAAGCGCTGCTTGCGCCAATGCCAATTCACCCTCGGGACTGCCCAGGCGCTCGTAAGTCTCCGAGGCATCCAGCGCTACCCGCAATGCACGCGGATCGGCCAGGCCGATGTCCTCCACGGCATGCTCGAATCAAGCGCCGCGCGATGTAGCGTGGATCGGCGCCACCGTCCAGCATCCGGCACATCCAGTAAAGCGTCGCATCCGGATTGGAACCACGCAGCGATTTATGAAGCGCTGAAATTTGGTCGTAAAACTCATCGCCGCCTTTATCAAAACGGCGCTGCGCGCGAGAAAGTCGCATTATGCACATACTCCACCCCTATTTCCGCAATTCCCTCGGTCGCCGCTGCGGTTTTTATCTGCTCGAGAAAATTGAGCAAGCGCCGCGCATCGCCGTCCGCATATTCGATCAATAAGCGTCTGGCGTCATCGGCAAAATTCAATCCCTGCAATGCAAGATGCTCCGCTCGCTTGAACAACGTAGCGAGCTCATCTTCGGATAAGGCAGTGAGGACATAAACCTGTGCCCGGGATAATAATGCGCTGTTAACCTCAAACGAAGGATTCTCGGTGGTGGCGCCGATGAATGTCACCAACCCCTGTTCGACATAGGGTAGAAACGCGTCCTGTTGCGATTTGTTGAAGCGATGCACTTCATCCACAAATAGAATCGTGTGACGTCCGGATTGCTGCAACACGGCCTGTGCGCGTTCAATCGCTTCCCTGATATCCTTGACCCCCGATAACACCGCCGACAAGGCGATGAATTCAGCATCAAACGCCCTCGCCATCAGCCGCGCCAGTGTCGTTTTGCCGGTGCCGGGCGGCCCCCACAGTATCATCGAATGCGGCTTGCCGGATTCAAACGCAAGACGTAGCGGCTTGCCCGGACCGAGCAGATGCGGCTGCCCAACAACATCCTTCAGTTCATGAGGACGCAACTGCTCGGCGAGCGGCGCGGCAGCTTCACGTTGCCCGAACAAGTCAGTCACTGATCACGTCCGCACCTTCCGGTGGGCTGAATTTAAACAATTCCGGCGCAAGCCTGGGGTTTTGTTCCACTCGGGTAAAGGTAAGCACCGTAGTCTGGCCAAAGTTATCATGCAACTCCATGCTCTTCAGGGCGCCCTCCGGCGCGAATCCCAGGCGCACCCATTCAAACGTGCTTTCCTTGGCTTTGGGTTTGGCTTCCAGCCATTCTGTGTCTCCCTGCAAGCCGATTTCCGTCAGATCGAAATTATTTTCAATGTCACTGTTCCCTGCAAGCAACGCCGCAGGGCTGCTGCCGATAGCGACATCGAGCTTGCGCACGGTTACCTGATTAAGATCACGATCATAAAACCATATGCGGGAACCATCGCCCGACAATAAGCTGCTCGTACGGTTTCTCGTAAATCCATCGAAACTTGCCCGGACGCTCGAATTGCATCGTACCGCCGCCTTTTTGTACCGCGCGTCCACTTCTATCGAGAACAGTCTGTGAAAATACCGCATCTAACAGTACGGGTATTCTGAATGAAATTCTTGAGACTGTTTATCGCACTTGCCTCGGCGGTAGAGATAAACAAAAAGAACAGCAAAAAAACCCAGCATCGTTCCGGTAGCTTCATGGTATTCCTTAAGTCATCAAGGGAAGTATTATAAAGAAGTGCTTTCGCCCGTGTGGAATAAGCCCGGTTTACCTGAAAATACCATTTTCCGATTTTCCAGATCGCAAGCTGGTTTGATCTGGTTTCGCCTGCGATTTTACCGGCTTCCGTTTTGTCCCGGCCAAAAATGTCTCGCATCATGTCGAAAGCATCTCGGGGAGCAAGCTGTGATCAGCACTTTCCCGGAAGATATCGTATTCCGGGAGATATCGTATATATGGACCAGGCTGAAAAGCCGGCATAAAAATGTTGGAACCGTCCCATAACAACAGAGTCTAATTTTTGCTGGCGGAGAATAGTTCCCGTCAACTTAATGTTGGTCGTTATTCTCTCAACTATTGGCAACAGGAGGAAACAACATGGCAACAACACTAGGAACGTCGGGTCACGCCAAGGCAAGCGGGCGCGACTACGACATGTCGGAGTGGTATGACTCGAGGTGGTACAAATTCGGGCTCATCACCATGCTGCTGGTAGCGATATTCTGGGTCTGGTATCAGCGGACCTTCGCCTACTCGCACGGCATGGACTCCATGGAACCCGAGTTTGAAAAAGTATGGATGGGACTATGGCGCGTCCACATGATCGTCATGCCGATCTTTGCCCTCGTCACCTGGGGCTGGATCTGGAAGACCCGCGACACCAACCTGGACAACCTTGACCCCAAACTGGAAGTCAAGCGTTACTTCTACTGGATGATGTGGCTTGGCGTCTACCTGTTTGGCGTGTACTGGGGCGGCAGCTTCTTCACCGAGCAAGACGCCTCCTGGCACCAGGTCATCATCCGCGACACCAGCTTCACCCCCAGCCACGTCGTCGTATTCTACGGCTCCTTCCCCATGTACATCGTCTGCGGCGTGGCAAGCTACCTGTACGCCATGACCCGCCTGCCGCTGTACTCCCGGGGCACCTCGTTCCCGCTCGTCATGGCCATCGCCGGACCGCTCATGATCCTGCCGAACGTAGGCTTGAACGAATGGGGTCATGCCTTCTGGTTCATGGAAGAACTCTTCAGCGCACCGCTGCACTGGGGCTTCGTCATCCTGGGCTGGTCGGGACTGTTTGCAGGCGGGATCGCAGCACAGATCATCACCCGCTACTCCAACCTGACCGACGTCGTCTGGAATGGCCAAAGCAAAGTCATCCTCAACAACCGCATCGTACCGTAATCGGCTGGGCAGTTAACCTGAACCCCGCGCGGACCGCCCCGCTCCCCAAGGAATCGGGGGAGCGGGGCGGTCTTAATTTATGCAACAACTTCGTCCTTTTTAAGGTACGAAAACAAAAGTAGCAAACCCGTATTCTTGCAATTCGTCGTGATGTCGTCTTTTCACATCGACTAGTCGTTGCGCGCCGGGACCAATACCTCCCGATTACCGTTGGTTTGCATGGCGGAAACCAGACCTGCACGTTCCATTTCTTCAATCAGGCGCGCAGCGCGGTTATAGCCGATACGCAAGTGCCGCTGTACCAGTGAGATCGAAGCGCGGCGCGACTTGAGCACCATCGCAACTGCGTCGTCGTAAAGCGGATCGGCTTCGCTGCTTTCCTGGCCTGCTATGCCACCGCTTTCGCTCACGCCGCCCTCATCTTCGATAGAATTAAGCACGCCGTCCACATAACGCGGCGCACCGTGCGCCTTCAGGTATTCCACCACCCTGTGTACTTCCTGATCGGCGACAAAAGCGCCATGCACCCGTTGCGGATAACCGCTGCCGGGAGGCAGATAAAGCATGTCGCCCTGCCCAAGCAGCGCCTCCGCCCCCATCTGATCCAGAATGGTGCGCGAATCCACCTTGCTGGATACCTGAAATGCCACACGGGTCGGGATATTGGCTTTGATAAGGCCGGTAATCACATCGACCGAAGGCCGCTGCGTGGCGAGCAGCAAATGCACGCCGGCGGCACGTGCTTTCTGCGCCAGCCGAGCAATCAATTCCTCGACTTTTTTGCCCACCACCATCATCAAATCCGCCAATTCATCTATTACCACTACGATCAATGGCATCTCTTCCAGCGGCTCCGGCGCGTCCGGCGTCAAACTGAATGGATTGGTCAATGGCTGTTCGCTCTTGATTGCATCCCGGACTTTCTGGTTATATCCACCGAGGTTACGCACACCCAGTGCGGACATCAGCTTGTAGCGCCGCTCCATTTCCGCCACCCCCCACCGCAGTGCGCTTGCCGCCTGACGCATATCCGTCACCACGGGCGCCAGCAGATGCGGAATGCCTTCATATACCGACAACTCGAGCATTTTTGGATCTACCAGAATCAGGCGTACCTGCTCAGGCGTAGCCTTATAGATAAGGCTCAGTATCATGGCGTTGATAGCCACCGATTTGCCTGATCCGGTCGTTCCCGCAACCAGTACATGAGGCATCCTCGCCAGGTCCGCTACTACCGGATGGCCGCCGATGTCCTTGCCTAACGCCATGGTCAGCGGCGACGCCATCTCGGCATAAGCTTGCGAACTGAGAATTTCCGATAGCCGCACCACTTGCCGCTTGGGATTGGGAATCTCCAGACCCATACTGGTCTTTCCCGGAATGGTTTCCACCACGCGTATGCTCACAACCGACAACGAACGCGCCAGGTCTTTCACCAGATTGAGAATCTGGTTGCCCTTTACACCCACCGCGGGCTCGATCTCGTACCGGGTAATGACGGGACCGGGATAAGCGGCCACCACCTTGACCTCCACGCCAAAATCGATCAGCTTCCGCTCGATCAGGCGCGAAGTAAATTCGAGCGTGTCAGTCGACAGGATTTCCACATCCTTTTTCGCCGGCTCATCCAGCAGTCGCAACGGCGGCAAAGGCGAATCGGGTAAATCGACGAATAGCGGCGTCTGTTTTTCCTTGATCACCCGCGGCGACTTCGGAATCATGGTGGCGGGCTGCTCGATATGTAAAGGCGGATTTTCCTGGAAACGTTTTTTCCCGACCTCGACCAATTCGTCCCGCTTGATTGCCGAGGCCAGACCCGCGCGGCGATCCTGCCAGTCTTCCCAGCGGCGCCTGATGATCAGGCAGCTTCCCTCCATCACCGCGCCCAGTTTCTCGACAAAACGCAGCCACGACAGGCCGGTAAACAAGCTGAAGCCGATCGCGATCAATGTCACCAGCGCCAGCGTCGTGCCGGTAAAGCCCAGCATCTGCGACAGGTTCTTGCTGATTATCAGGCCCAGCACGCCGCCCGGCGTCTGGGGCAACGTTATTTGGAGCGTATAAAAACGCAATGCTTCAAGTCCGCTGCTGGCGAATAGCAAAACAAGAAAACCGACAGCCGAAACAAACAATGGGCGACGATCGAATATGCCCCCGTCGATACGGTGATAAGCCCACGTTACGAGAAAAGCACAAAATAACACCCACCACCAGGCTGAAACGCCGAATAGATATAGCAGCAAGTCCGCCAGCCAGGCCCCCGCCGTCCCGCCGGGATTTTGCACGGTCGCCGCGCCACTGTGGGACCATCCGGGATCGGCGCGCTCATATCCATAGAATATCAGCACCAGGTAAAGCGCCACGCCGAGCAATGCGAGTCCCGCGGATTCGCGCAGCAGCCTGACAACCCTCGGCGGCAAAGGATTGGGACTTGATTTTTTCGCCATAGACTTGACAGAACTCATGGATAGCCTCGGGCGACCTCGGGATATGAAAAAATTACCTGATTATATAGAGTTAAAGCAGGGGAAAAAAGCAAAACGGCCGTCTGGTAGGAGAAATTTGGCACGACAAGTCGGCACTGAATTCTCGAAAACCAAGCTAAACCATAGCGGTCTATATCGCTTCGTTTACGCTTGATAACGTTCTTTGCTATTCATAAGCTGGATGAGAAAATGTACCCGAAAACAACCGGTGCACTCGTCCGCCTAAGCGATATCGCTAAGCGCTAAGGTACAGGAGTGGCTGAGCGACCTGCCCCACCATTAGCTTCATGACGTAGTAGAGTCCGATTCTTTAAAAAGGACTTAGGCATTAGGTGACGTTTTCCTTTGGGCATTTTCTGGTATTGATAACAAATTTTCGCCCCTGAAAGATTTGATATCAGAAACACTTAGCAAGCAAAATGACTTTGCTGCTCAAAAATTGTCCGTTTCATACTGCCGCTTATACTCGGCTTCATGACGTTCCTCTCGTTCGTAGCGTCGCTCATTTTCATATCTCTCCTGTACCCTGCGCGTCTGTTCCTCATTTCTCTGTTTGAGAACTGCGCAATCGGTAGAGTCGGAATCACAAGCATAGCGGCCTCCGCCAACGTAAACGGCTTTTTCCCCTGCCTGGACGTTCATGGACAGCAACAGTAACAGAGGCAACGATAGTTTTATAACCTGCATTTTTTCTCCTTCCTTTAGGGTGACTCGGTGCAGCCAATCCAACATCTTTTCAGATGCTGGATTGAAAGCTGATCTTTATGCAAGCGCCATGACTTTACGGGTCAGGAGGTCCCGGGCCAGGTCCAGTTTGGCTGGGTTGGTCTTGACGGACAATTCGCTCAGGCTTTTCTTGCCAAGAAAATAGGCGATGCGCTCGGCATTCGCACCGGATGGATGAGGCATGCCATCAAGGATACGGCTGTGATCGATGCAACCCTGATCAGCTAGAAAGCGCAACGCTGCGGCTACTTTGTCGCCTAGCGGAATGAATACTGCTTTAGGCAGGGATTTGACGTCCTCACCAAAGTACGACAAAAGCTGTGCGCGCAATAACGGGTGGCGGGTCATGTCTGGATTACCGCTGTAATTTTCATTATTGATGAAAACAGGGTTGCGTAGTAAGGACGTCGTCTGCACCAGGTGCGATGCTGTTCCAAATAGCTCGCCGCAGCTTCGAATGCCTAGCCAGCGGTTAACCCCGATGCAGTCTAGGAGACTGACCAGGTTGGGGCGCATCGCGCCGGAAAACGCCCCGACCTTTTTCGCGGCCATCAAGGTGCTTATCGGATCAGCGCCTTGATCAAGCTGCTTGCGGGCTTCCTTCAGGGCATTCAGCATTTGCGTACGGCCCGGGGTGATGCCGACAAGAACTATGCGGGCCGCGGGATTGATGTATTCGAAGGGGGCGTAGCAGACCTCAATATCTCCTTCCTGCGCCAGACGCAGCTTGGCGTTTAGGGTAGGCGAACCGTTGAGTTCAGTAGGGGCAAGGGAACGGATGACTGGAGAAAACTGTTCAAAGAGTTGTTTTTGCATAATGATTTTTAGAAGTCCAGAGTAGTTGAAAAACAGTGCGGTTCCTAATGGTTGCAATCGGGATTAATGCCGGTGAATCCTGTCGATTCTGTGCGCTACAGTAATGATGCTGCTGTCTGAGGCGACCACGGCATATAGGTCAAGGTGTTCATCGAATTGTCTTGCTAGTGGACCTGCATACGCGTTTAGCCTACGGCGCGCGGCCTTATCAAAAAACACCTTTGATGCCCCCGCACCAGCGGAGACGCTGGTGCCGAACTGCAGCAGGAGATCGATCAGGATTTGTGGAATGGCACGCTGCTGGCTGCGAACGCTTGCGTGTTGACTCATATTCATAGTGTTTTCCCCTTTTTTAATTAAATGTTTATCAGTGGCCGGAATGAGATCAATAGAGGTCTACCCACCTGCTCCGGTTTGCTCTTTCGCAGCCAACAATTCATAGGTCCGATCGCCAAGGCGAGCAATTTTCATCACATCACCCGGTTTTGCCTGGATCGCATTGAAGTAGCTAACAAAACGAGCCCGGGGGCTAATGGTAATTCAGCTCTTGCGCCTGATGTCTGTCATGCGCGAGGTGCCGCCGTATCGAAGCTCAATTTCTACACCTTTTTCCTGGCTGCCGCGGCCACCAAAACAGTCTTCCGGAAAAAAGAGGGCGTGATCTGCTGGGATATCTAGGTACCCATTCTTGATTCCTTTTTCCGTGAGCCGGACTTCAATAGAGGGCGACTCGTCGTTTGACTCTATCTCAAACTCCCGGCGATACATGACCAGGGCCATTTGTTTAGGAAAGAGCGCACACATGACTTGTTCAGTGAACCAGCTAACGTCTACGCGCAGCGCTTTAGCAAGCGCCTCGCAGTCCTCGGGGCGGATATTGCCGGCGTCTTCCGTTACCGCATATACCCGCTTGGATGACCACCCTAATACTTTTGCCGCCTTGCCAAATAGGCACACGTCTTCATCACCATCGGAATAAAGCCGCTTCAGACGATCTTCAATGAATGGTGCCAGCTCTGCGTACGTAAGGCTGTCCGGTTGGGATTTTTCGCTAAAGTTGGAGATCGTGGTTTCCTTGAATCCGCCGCGCCGGGATCGCAGCCACCCGTAAAGCTTCGGCGTTTTCCACATGCTCGCCATCCGCACTAACCAGACGGTGATCCCCCTCTGCGCGAAGCGCATTGCTCACGCTTTTTTCGTTCATGTTGGCAAGAAGCGCAATATCGCTGATTGATAATTCTTCGCCCGAATCCAGGAGCTGTCGGGCATCTGCGCGATTAAGCATGTCGTTTAATTGATCCTTGGCGATTATGTCGCCTAAAGAAAGATCGATATTAACGATACCGTCCTCGGCGGTTAAACTGAGGAAGTACTTAAATACTTCGCGATCGTCGTAGTCTCCCCACCATTCACTCCAGCTAAGAGTACTGTCAGCCCCACGCTTACCGTGGTAGGCGTAGTCATACAAAAAAGGAAGCATTCGGCCCACACGATATCTACCCACTTCAATTTCGCTGAGTTCCATATCCCAGGGAGCGCCATATTCATCGGTATCGAGACGAAGCGCGCGATTGCCCGGTGAATTGCCTTCAGTGTCTCCCAGACTTATGTTGAGAAACGCGGCCAAGCCGAGCAATCGCGCGCCTAATGCTTCTTGGAGTTGTTCTAGTGATGGTATTTTTGCCGTTTCCATTTTCATCCTTATTCCAAGGATGTTATTAAACTATAATTTCATTGAAATGTAAACATAATATTTTATAGTACTAATTATGAAATAATGATACTAGTAGTGAAGGTGCAGCTCAGAAGTAGCTTGGAAAGCTTTGCCGGTATTGATTTCTGGCTTCAGTGAGCGATTAAGGCCACCCCTTTATAAAGCTTTTTTAGTTCCGTTTACGAGGCGTTCCCGCGATTAATTGTTAAATAAAGATCAGGTTTGACGTTTAGCACTCTAAGTGCAATTGCGTGCTTAACAATAAAAAGGAGCCAGTGATGCACACTATTGAGGTTGATTTTGAGGTTTATAAGCAACTTACCTCCGTCGGACTACCGAGGATGTTAGTTATAACGACGTGAGAGCTTCTAGTGTCACGTCACGCATGACGTCGTATATATTGTGCTAAGCTCTCGCCATCTTTTTCAAGACGGCGGAGCTCCCAATGAAGCTTTACAAAGTGACGCTGCTTTCAAACGAAAGAAAAGGACTTGGAGTCCATTACGCGTAAAGGCGCCCACCGAGTCCCAGAGGTCATGAATGCGCTGATTCTGTTGAACTGCGACGAGGGGGGACTTCAACGATCATCGTAGCCGTGGAGAAGACATGGCGAATATCTTGCGAATCAGCATGCGCAAGGTTGACCGAGTCAAGAAGCGCTTTGTCGAAGAGGGGCTGGAGGCGGCATTAGGCGGGCGGCAGAGTCAGCGCAACTACTTGCGCAAGGCGGATGGCGAGTTCGAGGCTCATCTATTGGTCGCCCTGAGTTGCGGCGAGCCCCCGGAGGGCTTCGCCCGATGGTAGTTGCGCTTGCTGGCTGATCGCGCGGTGGAACTTGAGTACATCGACAGCGTTTCCTACGAGACGGTTCGCCGCGTACTAAAAAAAACGAAATCAAACCATGGCGGAAGGTTGGCTGGGTAATTCCTCCGGCAGCCAATGCGGAGTTTGTTGCTGCGATGGAACGGGTTCTCGACGTGTATCGCCGACCTTATAACGTGGGCATCCCGGTAGGTGTGCTGGACGAGACACCGCGGCAACTCATCCGCGAAACGCGCACACCGGTTCCGGCTTGCCCCGGCCGGCCAGAACGGCACGACTACGAATACGAGCGATGCGGAGTCTGTAACGTATTCATGGCAAGCGAGCCCCTGGCTGGAACGCGGATGACCAAGGTGACAGAGCGCAAGACCAAAGTGGATTGGGCCCGGTTTCTCCAGGATATTGCCGAACGCTACCAGGAAGCACAGAAGATCACGCTGGTAATGGATAATCTGAACACCCATAGCCCGGGCGCGTTATACCAGACGTTTCCCCCTGACCAGGCGAAGGCACTCTGGGATCAGCTTGAATTCGTCTACACGCCGAAACACGGCAGCTGGCTCAACGTCGCCGAGATCGAACTCAACGTGTTGATCAGCCAATGCCTTGATCGGCGCATCGGCAGCATGAAGGAACTGCGCGCGGAAGTTGCCGCTTGGCAAGCGCACCGCGACCAGATTCACGCAAAGGTGAACTGGCAATTCACGGCAGAGAACGCACGGGTCAAACTGAATCGGCTATATCCGACATTTGAAACGTGACATGACACTAGGACTTGGCCAAGTAGAACCCAAGGCAGGAGAGAAAGCCATCCCCCTTCTCCAGAGGACTGGGTTGCCAAGGAAATCATTTTTCCTGCTGCCACTAAATTTCGTGCCAATTACAAGGGACGGACTATAACGGCACGAGTTGAGGGTGGTGCATTAATGCTGAACGGTCGGCGCTACGATTCGCCTTCAGCTGCGGCTGTTTCGGTTACAGGAAGTCCTGTGAATGGCTGGCGTTTTTGGGAATGCAGCATTAACAAATTCATTTGAAAGCATGCGCCGATGACGATGCTTCTTCTACATTGCAACCGAACTGCCGCAGCGGGTGCCTCGCTGGAACGCGGACATGGATGATATAAGCGTTTGTAATAGGGAAAAACGAGGAGCGTACGTAGATGGTTTGGCTCCCAATGTACCCTGTGCTCACCTCTATTTTCAGGGTTTATGGGAATACCTGAGATCTTATGGGACTTATGGGAAAACGATGAAGGAACCGACGATCTCAAATTCTCTGTTTATTGAGGCTCTTGCAAAACTCGCTTGATGCGCAGAATTTATTTCACGTGTAGAGGCGTGAGGCGGGGTTGGGCGCAGCCATTGCTGGCATGATGTGAGTTATCGAGACAAACATCTACGCCCAAAATGGATACTACGCAACGCGGATTGATAATGCAACGGTGGTCGGTGGTTCAGCAGGAGTTGATACCTGAGCTGAGATGTGAAGTTGGGCCGCTCACGCCGAAGCTGGAGAAAGTGATCCACATACTGGAATGGGTGCGGATCGAAGGATTTGTCGAATCGGCCTGGAGTGGTGTGGGCCGGCCGCCGCATGATCGGAGTGCCTTGGCGAGCGCGTTTGTAGCCAAAGCGGTACTGGGCTTGACGACGACAGAGGCGTTGACCGAACGGCTACAGATGGACCGGGCGCTGCGGCGGATATGCGGCTTTTCGATGTGGAAGCGGCTGCCTGCGCCCTCGACCTTCTCGCGGGCCTTTGACGAATTCGCGCAGGCGAAGCTGGCGCAGCGCGTGCATGAAGCGCTGGTCAAGGCACATCTGGGCCAAGCGTTGATTGGCCACATCAGCCGGGATGGCACGGCGATCGCGGCGAGAGAGAGGCCGGCACGCAAGGAGAAGACCCAACCGGCTGCCCAGGCGAAGCGTGGCCGTCCGCGTAAAGACGAAGTGCGCGCGCCCAAGCTCAAGACGATTGCGCGACAACTGGGGCAGAGCTTGACCGAGATACTGGCCGCGCTGCCCAAGGCATGTGATCGTGGCAGCAAGTGCAACGCGCAAGGTTACAAGATCAATTGGAACGGCTACAAGCTGCACCTGGACACGGCCGACTGCGGTGTCGTGGTGAGCGCGGTGCTCACCAGTGCCTCGGTCCATGACAGTCAGACAGCGGCCCCCCTGGCGCAGATGACTCAAGCGCAGGTGACCCACTGCTATGACCTGATGGATGCGGGCCATTGCAGCGCGGAGATTCGGAATCATAGCCGCAGCTTGGGACATGTGTCGCTCATTGACCACAACCCGCGCGGGGGCGAGAAAATCAGTTTGACCCGGCGCAGAAACAGCGCTACAAGGAACGCAGCCAGGCTGAGTGCGCGAATGCGCGCCTCAAGGATGAATTCGGTGGCAGACGATCTGGGTCCGAGGCCACACCAAGGTGATGAGCCACCTCATGTCTGGCCTCCTGGGGCTGACGGCGGACCAATTGTTGCGCCTACTCACGTAGCTGCGCAAGGCATCGGGACACATGCGCGGGCGCTGATACCAGCAGTGCCTGGAGAGGTATCGGCGTAACAAAGGAAAAATGACGATTTGGGTCTGAAGAGGCCGCAGAAACAGAACTGATCAACAAAAAATCGCCCTGAGCGGCGAGCCGCACTCATCGCGATCGCTTGCTCAGGGACTTTTGCAAGAGGCTCTATCCTTATCCCGGAGTTTTTCATCCAGTATTTCGATCCAGTGCTCGACTGGCAGCGACGTACCGCTCTGGACGTGCATGAGGCATCCTATGTTGGCGGTTGCGATCCGGGTTGGCTGGCCCGACTCCAGCGCCATTACCTTGTTTTTCAGTAGCTGCTGCGACAGTTCGGGCTGCAAAATGGAGTAGGTGCCTGCCGATCCGCAGCAAAGATGAGCATCCGGCACATAAGTCAATTCAAAACCTGCGGCAACCAGAATCTTCTCGGCAACACCCCGAATTCGCATTCCGTGTTGCAGGGTACAGGGGGAATGGAAGGCGAGCCGGGATTTTTTTGTGTCGCCCTTGTTCGCCAACGGTCTGCCGAGGAGTGACACGAGTGCTTGGGTCTCGGCTTCCAGATTTCGCTGATATCTTTAGTCAATTCGGAAATCCGTGCCGCCTTTTCCGCATAGGCGGGATCATGGCGCAATAAATGGCCGTATTCCTTTACAGTCACGCCGCAACCACTGGCGGTCATGACGATGGCTTCCACTCCAACCGCCCCTTCTCCTCCTGCGTCATCTTCCATTCCGACATACGGCCACCAGGCATCCACATTGCGGCGCATGTAATCCAGCCCTTCCTGCTGGGCATTAAGATGGTAAGACACCGCGCCGCAGCAACCTGCCTTCGGCGCCTTGATGAGGGATATGCCGAGCTTGTCCAATATTCTTGCGGTTGCGGCATTAATGTTAGGCGCCAGCGTCGGCTGTACGCAGCCTTCCAGCACCAGCATTTTGCGTTGATGTTGTACAGGAGGCTGAGATATCCGTGGTCCCGCAGGCTGGGAATTCTTTATAGCGCGGTATCGAATCCCTAAGACCACCCGGCAGTAATGGGCGAACACACCGCCCCAGCTTCAGCAATGAAGCAAACACCCCTGGGTTGGGTAGACGTCTGACGCAATGCGTATCGCACCGCACCTGCAGCGAAGCTGCGCCCCACCTTTTTTTCAACAATGCCACGGCCGATATCCACCAGCCGTCCATATCGCACGCCGGACGGACAAACCGTCTCGCAGGCGCGGCAGGTGAGGCAACGGTCGAGATGCAATTGGGTCTTTTGCGTGACCGGCGCGCCTTCCAGCACCTGTTTTATCAGATAGATACGCCCACGCGGGCTATCCAGTTCGTCGCCCAGCAACTGATAAGTCGGGCAAGTGGCAAGGCAGAAGCCGCAATGAACGCAATTCCGCAGTATCGCCTCCGCTTCCTGTCCTTCCGGAGAGTCTTTGATGAAAGTCGGCGAGATGGGTTTGCATTTTATATTTCCGGGTATATCCGGCCGGGATTAAGTATACGCATGGGATCGAATTTTTCTTTTAGGCGGCGAGTGATATTCATCATAGCCGGCGTGAGCGGATGAAACACGGCAGCGCACGATCCGTAGCTGCGAAATAATGTAGCATGGCCGCCCGCGGCTTTCGCAGCATGCGTATGGCGATGCACGGCCTCGGTATCCGCATCAGCGAGTCAATTACCAGCCAGCGCAATGCTCCGCCCCATTCGATCAATTGATTTCCCGGGCAGCGATAATGGCGGGGTTGTCGATTTTATGGACAGGCGCCAGAGCGGCTTCCCTGTCTGAAAAAACGGGTGGGTCTGTTCACGTACTGTTTCCCAGAAAACGGCGCCGTCATCGATTTCCTCGCCACCCATTATCGCATGCGCGGCGCGCACGGCAGGGTGCAGCGCCGGAAAGCCTTAAAATAAGGACACCATCGCAGAAACAGGTTGCGGAAACCGGCAGCGGCTTACCCGCCCAAAAATTCATCTTTTCGATGGCTTCCGCCTCGTTCATCGGTAAGCGCAGCGTAAGCTCCATTGCCGGTAGCGGCAGCACTTTGAGTGAAACCTCCAGCAATAAGCCCAGCGTGCCCATTGAACCCGTCATCAAACGCGAGACATCGTAGCCGGCAACATTTTTCATGACCTGGCCGCCAAAACGCAGATCCTCTCCTCTGCCATCAAGCATGCGCACCCCCAGCACAAAGTCGCGTACCGCGCCGGCGGATGCCCGGCGCGGACCGGACAAGCCGGTAGCAACACAACCGCCGAGCGTAGCGCCAGCACCAAAATGGGGTGGCTCGAAAGCCAGCATCTGACCGTGCCTGGCCAGTTCGGTTTCGAGATCGGACAGTCGCGTCCCTGCGCGAGCGGTGACCACCAGCTCGGTAGGCTCGTAATCGACTATGCCGGCGTAAGCGGTGGCATCAAGAATGCCGCCACCCGAAGGAAGAGGATCGGCCAGGGCCAGGGGCGCAATGCGACTGCCATAGAAATCCTTGGTGCCGCCGCTGCGTATTATTAATGGCTCGTCAGCACCGCCGGCCGCTTGAATGGTGTCGGCAAATTGATCGATGAGATATTGCATGGGCTTAATCGTTGCCAGTCTTCAGACTATGCAAAATCGCCTCATCAATTTTCAAAACCTCGGCAGTTCAGGGAATTTTTCTTCGCCCCGATGCACGTGCATCGCGCCATGTTCGGCGCAACGACGCAGCGTCGGCACGGCTTTTCCGGGATTCAGCAGTCCCTCAGGATCAAAGGCCGCCTTTACCGCATGAAACATCTTCAGTTCCCCCGTCTTGAATTGAGAACACATCTGGTCAATTTTTTCCATGCCGACTCCATGCTCGCCCGTAATGGTTCCCCCGGCCTGAATGCACATCTGAAGTATTTTTGCGCCAAATTCCTCGGTTATTTTCAGCTCTCCGGGCCGATTGGCATCGTAAAGAATCAGCGGATGCAAATTACCGTCGCCGGCATGGAAGACATTCATGCAACGCAGACCATATTCGGCAGAGAGCGCTTCGATTCCGGACAATACGTTTGCAAGACTCTTGCGGGGAATGGTTCCATCCATGCAGTAGTAATCCGGTGAAATGCGGCCCGCTGCCGGAAAAGCGGCTTTGCGTCCGGCCCAGAATTTAAGCCGCTCGGCCTCATCGCGGGACGTCCTGATCTCGATCGCGCCGCTTCTTTCCATGATTTCATTAATGTGCTGGATTTCTTCCGCCACTTCCTCCGCCGTACCGTCGGATTCGCATAGCAGAATCGCGGCCGCATCGAGGTTGTAGCCCGCATGAACGTACTCCTCCACTGCGCGGGTGGTGATTTTATCCATCATTTCCATACCGGCCGGAATAATACCCGCGCCGATCACGTTCGCCACCGCGTCACCGGCACTACGCAGGTCATTAAATGCAGCAAGGACCACCTGGGCTTTTTCCGGCTTGGGCGTGAGTTTTACGGTAACTTCAGTCACGACGCCCAGCATGCCTTCGCTGCCCGTCATGAGCGCCAGCAGGTCGTAACCTGGCGCATCCAGCCCATCGGCGCCGATTTCAAGAATCTCGCCATCTATGGTTATCACGCGCAGCTTGAGAATGTTATGCACGGTGAGCCCATATTTCAGGCAGTGGACGCCTCCCGAATTTTCCGCCACGTTACCGCCGATGGAGCAGGCAATCTGCGACGACGGATCGGGTGCATAATATAGTCCATACGGTGCCGCCGCTTCGCTGATGGCAAGATTGCGTACCCCTGGCTGCACCCTCGCGGTACGTGCTGCCGGGTCAAGCTCAAGTATTTGTTTCAACTTGGCGAGCGACAGAAGCACACCCTCCGCATGGGGCAGCGCGCCCCCGGACAGGCCGGTGCCCGCCCCGCGTGCTACTACCGGGATTTTTGCTACGTGGCAGACCTCTAAAATTTCGATCACTTCATTTTCGGTTCGCGGCAGTGCCACGATCAAGGGCATTTGCCGGTATGCCGACAAGCCGTCGCACTCGTACGGCCTCAAGTCCTCGGTCTCATGAAGCACCGCATCGGATGGCAGAAAGGTGCGTAGCCTGGAAACAAGTTCGAGCGCATTCATCTCAATTATTAAACTCGGTTAATTTAATTCTTTTTGCGAATTCTGAATCGAATCGTTAATTTCATGATTCGACAATTTTTCCAGCATTTGTATCATTGCCGCACTATCCAACTTCGCGCCGCCATGGGCGATGCATGCATTGAACATTTGCTGAACGGCGGCGGTATTGGGCAAACTGATGCCCAACGCACGCGCATTGGAGAGTGCGAGATCCAAATCCTTCTGATGCAGTTCTATGCGAAATCCCGGCCCGAACGCGCGCTTGATCATACGCTCGCCATGAACTTCCAGGACGCGCGATGAAGCAAACCCACCCATCAGCGCCTGGCGTACCCTGGCAGGATCGGCGCCGGCCTTGGACGCAAACAGCAGGCCCTCGCCGACAGCCTCGATAGTAAGCGCAGCGATGATCTGGTTGGCAATCTTGCAGACCTGACCTGCGCCATTCTCCCCGATCAGCGTTATTGTTTTTCCCAGTAATTCGAGAACGGGCCTGATCTTCTCGAATACCGGTTCCGTTGCGCCCACCATAATGGTAAGGGTTGCATTCATTGCGCCTATATCGCCACCGGACACGGGCGCATCCACATAGTCACAACCGAGCTTGTTGATAGCGGCAGCGAACGTTCTGGTTTCGATGGGAGAGATGGAACTCATGTCCATCACGATCTTGCCTGTAATCGGGCTTTCGCGCTTCGTATCGCTCAGCTCGCTGCGCAACCCTTCCACCACGCCGTTTTTACCGAAAAGTACCTGTTCCACATCCTGCGTATCAGGCAGCATGGTGATGACAATGTCGGCGCTTTGGGCGACTTCGCTGGGCGAAGAGCAGGCCTTGCCCCCCAGCTTGAGCAATTCATCCGGCACGCCACTGCGAGAATGCAGAAACAATGGGTGGCCGCCCTTGATAAGGTGCCCGGCCATGGGCTTTCCCATGATGCCGAGGCCAATGAAACCGATACTTGTCATTTTTTGCTCATCAGCACTTGAAGTCCTGCCGGTTATCTCAGTTATACTTTTGGGCCCGCCAGCCTCGCTGGTGTCACTTGCGGATTTTTTTGCGAGCGGAGAAGTTTCGCTAGTGTAAACTTTCTTGCGATCCGGATGCCGAATACGGGAGCGTATTTCTAACTTTTAAGCTCTATACGGTTTAGAAATAAACGTTGGGGTTTCTTCGTCACCCCAACCTACGAGGATATTTTTTTTGGCCGCGTCATCGCTGCATACGGATGGGCGTGGGTAACCGAATGATGGGTTATGCTTCGCTTCACCCATCCTACAAGCAGGCTTTGTCGTGCCTGCGCTTAAATACCAGACGCCGCGTTTCAAAACGTGTGCTCGTATTTTCAGCGTCGAAATAGAAAAAAATATCGCCATTTGATAATTACAAGGAAACAGGATGATCGAATTTCAACAGGACAGGGGTAACCGCTGCATTTCCACCTATGTTAATACGAAAGTCGCCCAACACAATATGAGCACACTCGCCCGCGTGGGGACCATGCGCGAAAAAAAACGTAATGCTGCCATGAGAGTGCTGGTCTTGAACTGCCGGGGGCGCTGGCATGAGCAAGGACCCGGTAATCATCATCGGCAGCGGTATTGGCGGTTATACCGTGGCCCGGGAATTCCGCAAGCTGGATGCGGAAACGCCTATTCTGATCATTTCCGCGGATCATGGCGGATTTTACTCCAAGCCGATGCTTTCGAACGCGCTGGCAACAGGGAAGACGCCCGCGTCCATACTGAATGCCAGCGCCGAGAAAATGGCCGCGCAGCTGAAGATGACGATCCGGCCCTATAGCCGGGTGACGGCCATTGACCCATCCGGTAAAACTATAACCTTGGAAGGTGGAGAGAAACTATCCTACAGCCAGCTCGTTCTGGCGTTGGGGGCTGATGCAATCCGGTTGCCGCTGGAAGGCGAGGGGACGGGAGACATTCTTTCCGTAAACGATCTCGATGACTACGAGCGTTTGCGGAATGTTCTGGAAGGAAAAAAAGAGGTGACCATCCTGGGCGCGGGCCTGATCGGTTGCGAATTCGCCAATGACCTGACCATGGCGGGTTACCGGGTACGCGTGATCGATATCAGCACACAACCTCTGGGCCGGCTGCTACCGCAAGCTGGCGGTGCCTTCATGCAACGCAGGCTGGAAGCAGCCGGTGTCGTTTTTCACCTGGGGGCGGCGACTCAATATGTGGAACGGTACAAGAAAGTCTGCGCCTGACGCTCGCCAATGGAGAAATCATCCAGACGGATATCGTGCTTTCCGCTGTCGGGTTGCGTCCACGGACCGCGCTGGCTCAAGCAGCCGGTATTGCGGTGAATCGCGGTATCTCGGTCAACCGCTCGCTGCAAACCTGTTATGAGGATATTTATGCTTTGGGCGATTGCGCCGAAGTGGAAGGTAGAGTACTGCCGTTCGTGATGCCGATCATGCATGCGGCGCGCGGACTCGCGGCAACGCTTGCCCAAACCCTGACTCCAGTACGCTACCCTGCCATGCCCGTGCTGGTAAAGACACCGGCTTGTCCAACCGTGGTATCACCGCCCGACG
This sequence comes from uncultured beta proteobacterium, assembly GCA_963850515.1. Taxonomy (GTDB): domain Bacteria; phylum Pseudomonadota; class Gammaproteobacteria; order Burkholderiales; family Nitrosomonadaceae; genus Nitrosospira. The sequence continues at coordinate 15,174 of CAWKMH010000052.1, read as the reverse complement.
CAGGGAAACAGGGAGAGTGGCTGGTAGAGGAAGACGAAAACGGAGTCAAGGCCCTGTTTCAAAGTGTGGAAGGCAAATTGCTGGGATACGCGCTGCTGGGTGTTTCAACCAAGGAAAAGAATGCGCTTGCCGCGCAGTTGCCGGCAGTGATGGAATAACTCCGCCAATGTCGATTCGTCATTCCAAGCTTGAGCCTGGAATGACGAATCATATTATCTCCATCTCTCGCCGCGCGTACTATCAGTAACCCTTCGAACGCATGCATGAAGCATAAGCCGCCTGGTACTGCGCGTCATGCGACTTGGTTTCGTTGAGCCCGTACAGGCTTCCTCCCGCCACACCTGTTATCCCACCGATGGCAGCTCCCTTCCCCGCGCCGCTCCCTCCACCTGCGATCGCACCGCCCGCCGCGCCTATCGCCGCGCCGATAGCGGCGCCCAGCGCTGCGTTCTTGACCACTTCCTCGGTTTTGCTGTTCACCTGCTCATTCGCATACTTATTGCACGCTTCCATGACGGACTGCGAAGGGTACGCCGGTTGGGGAGGGTACCCCGCTGGCGGGGAATAGGATGGGGGTGGCGGGATAGCGCCCGAAGTGTTCCTGCTTGACTTCGCAACGCGGGTATTCCGCTGAGGCTCGACCGGCGCCACCTCTTCGGCCAGCTTCGCCGGCGTGCCCGATTTTGTCGAGTCTTCTACCCCAACGGTTGGAGACGCATCAACTGCCTTTTGAGAATCAGGCACCTCGGTCTTGGAATCTCGTCCCGTGACAAGTAGTGTGGCGGCAACGGTTGCGCCGACCAGCAGTATTCCAATCGTCGCGAATTTCCAATAATTAACGGATTCGTTTGACATCGTAGCTCCTTCTGAAATGTATTGCTTTTGTCCTTTATCTTTCCTGCATCTATTCAACCACCGCCTTCCCGCCTACTCAGTGAGACCCGTGCTTGCCGCCTTTCCCATTTTTATTGCCATCGCCGCTTTTGCCCTTGTTGTTCTTATCACTTTTGTCCTTTGCCGTATGCTCATGACCCTTGTGCTTACCTTCTCCACGATTCTGGTCTTTGCCTCCCGCTTCATGCCCATGATGGTCCTGATTCCTCAAGTCGGAACGCTCCTGCCCCTTTGTTGCCCCGGCAGACCATTGCGCGTTTGAGTTCTCGGTACCCTGCTGACCCATGTGTTCGGATGCCATTCCACCCGACTTCGCATGTTGACCAGCATCAGTCATTCCATGATGACCATCATGGTGCCCGCCGCCATTTTCCCGCGCTATCGCCATATTGCCATACGCCAGAACAACACCCACCAACAATACCGACAAACCTTTATACATGTCCGATCTCCTCTTGTGTTTATTAAACCACTTTTTATTGATGACAACTTTACCCGGCTATCCGGCCCCATGAATGCATGGAATATCATATTCTCTTCAAACTCATTTTCGGCTCCTTGTATCTTTACTGACTTTGGTACCCCTGACTATTGAACTAAAGCACACCAGCAGTGCATGAGTAATCAGAGTAGTCCATCTCGATTACCTATTCGCAATAACGCAAATCAGCTTCATTCGTTTACGTCGAATATTTATTTGTGAATTTTTTGTGAAGTTTATGTAACTATACGACAACCGATTGTCTATTGATGCGTTATATCGATTAAGAGCACTTAAATAAGAGCACTAAATTTGTTTTTTGACCGGCGGTTCTTTATCAACTGTGATCCTCATCGAGGAATGGAGACTTTCATGACAAAAATAAAACTTGCCTGCATCGCTCTTATCATGCTTGGAATGGTTCCCGCCAGTTCAGTTTGGGCAGGAAGAGGCCATGGCCACGGTCACAATAACCACGGCCACCACCGCAATCATTACGGCCACAATCACCATCACAACCATGGAGGGGGTAATGGAGGATATGGACTCGCAATAGGGATGGGGTTGTTAGGTTATGGCCTGGGCTATCTGAGTAATAGAGCACCCTCCTACCCACCCCAATATGGCTATCCATCCGCTGGCTACGCGCCGGGTTATGGATATGCTCCCGTTATCGTTCCTCCCGCACCGCCGGTTTATATCCAGCAGAGATGGTGATAAAGAGCGCTCGCTGTCCTTGATCAAACACAAACACTACTGGGGTATGGAGACGTAAATGGGAAAAATGAAATTGATGTGCGCGGCACTTATGCTGCTCGGGTCGGTTCCATTAGCATCGGCGGGCAGAGGCCATGGTCACCATGGCCATCACAATCACGGGCACCACCATCACCGCCATGGAGGAGGTCATGGAGGATATGGGTTGGCGTTAGGAATGGGATTATTGGGTTATGGCCTGGGCTACTATGGCAACAGGGCGCCTTATTATCCACCTTCGTATGGCTACGGAAACCAATATGGCTATCCTCCTGTCGGGTACGCGCCTAATTACGGATATGCGCAGCCTTATGGGTATGCCCCTGCCGTTGTGGCTCCCCCCGCCCATCCGTTTACATTCAGCAGCAGGAGGTCGTGCAGGTCCAGCCACAAGCTCAAGCTGCCAACTATTGGCACTACTGCCGGAACCCGGAAGGGTATTATCCCTACGTGAAAAAATGCCCGGACGGATGGCTGCAAGTCGCACCCGAGCCCAGCCAATAAAGGTACTGCCAGGATGCGCAAAATACCTGGATTATTCGCTTTGCCAGCCATATTCTTGCTGGCCGGTTGTACGAGCATGCCGACAGGACCCAGCCTGATGGCGTTGCCAGGCTCCGGCAGAAGCTTCGAGCAATTTCGCTACGACGATTACTATTGCAGACAATTCGCTAATGAACAAATCGGTGGCATGGGTCCGAATCAGGCATCGATATCCAGTGGAGCAGGCAGCGCCGCGATAGGTGCGGCGCTAGGGGCGGCAGCAGGCGCGGCTTTGGGCGGTGGACGCGGCGCAGCTATTGGGGCCGGTACTGGTCTGGTGGCTGGAGGCCTGGCTGGAACGCGTACCGCCGGGGCCTCGGGATACACCAGCCAACAACGCTACGACAATGGCTACATACAATGCATGTATGGAAAAGGCCATCGCGTCCCTGTACAGGGCCAGGTCACCAATGGCCCTTATACAAATGGCGGCAACCAATACATGGATACACCTTACCCATCTTATCCCCCCGCCAGAAGCATACGGCGGAGTTCGGTAGTTCCGCCACCGCCTCCACCGCCTCCGGGCATCCCTCCACCGCCGCCCCCGCGCTAAAGCTGCATACCCCCGGATCAGGGGAAACTGAACGGGCATAACCTCCGATAACAGCTTTGCAACCTCCATTTTCCCGGCAAACCACCGGGAATTTGCTTTAATGAGGTTATGAAGCGCTACTTCGCCATAAGCACATTCCTCTATTTCTGCTGCGTCTTCCCTTCACACGGCGGGGAATTCGAAGGAAAACGCCATAAAATGGTGGAGGAGGTACTGGCCATGTATCGCCAACGAGGTTCTCCTCTCAGTCCCAGTGTCATGGCAGCGATGGAAAAAGTGGAGCGTCATCGTTTCGTGCCTGGCTGGCTGGCTGCGTTTGCCTATCTCAACCGTCCCCTTCCCATCGGCTATGGGCAGACAATTTCACAGCCTGCCATCGTGGCACTGATGACCGACCTGCTGAAAGTCAAAGATGGCGACAACGTACTTGAAATCGGCACTGGCTCAGGCTATCAGGCGGCTGTACTGGCGGAAATAGTCAGCTCGGTATACACCATCGAAATTATTGAACCGCTGGAAAAACAAGCGGGCGAGCGGCTGAAATCCCTTGGCTACAACAACATAAAGATAAAAGTGGGCGACGGCTACTATGGCTGGCCGGAAGCGGCGCCGTTCGATGCCATCATGGTGACGGCTGCCGCAAGCCATGTCCCACCCCCTCTGATCAAGCAACTAAAATCAGGAGGCCGCATGGTGATTCCGCTCGGTACGCATTTCATGACCCAGTATCTGATGCTGGTGGAGAAACAGGCGGACGGTTCGGTCACGACCCATCAAATTGTGCCGGTCAGTTTTGTTCCGCTTACCGGCGGACATTAGCCGCTGTGACATGCGCCGCGCCCGCCGTTTGTTGCCATTGGGCTGCTCTCTGCCTGCGTACTGGCGTACGAGGTGCTGCTGACGCGCTTGTTCAGCATCGTGCTGTGGCATCACTTCGCCTATATGATCATCAGCGCGGCGATGCTGGGCTATGGGGCGAGCGGCACGGCGCTCACGTTGCTGAAGGAAAAAATTGCTCCGCACGTCGGCGCAGTCTATCTCATCGCTGCAACAGGAATGGCTTTTCTGATGCCCGCAGCGTTTCTGCTGGCGCAACAGGTTCCCTTCAATCCGCTCGAACTGATGTGGGATAAAACCCAGTTAGCCAAACTGCTCGCCATGTATCTGCTGATGATGTTGCCCTTCTTTTGCGGAGGGCTGGGCATCGGCCTCGTCATGTGGCACTTCGGCAAGGAAGCAGGCCGTATCTATGCCTTTGATATCCTGGGCGCGGGGGTGGGCAGCCTGGGCGTTATCGGCATGCTGTTTCTCGTGCCGCCCCAGAAGGTGCTGATCGTCCTTACGGCAGCAGGCTTGCTCGCTGTTGCCATCGCCACCATCGAGCTGAAGATAGGGCCGAAATGGCTGGCGAAAGCATGTTTTGGGCTGGCTTTGCTGGTGGCCGTGGTGTTGCCCGGCGACTGGCTGCAAGTGCACCTTCTCCCTACAAGGATTTGAGTCAAACCCTTAATATTGCCGGGGCAAAGGTGGTCGAGGAACGTTCCAGTCCGCTGGGCCAGATCACGGTGGTGGAAAACACCCGCATCCCCTTCCGTCATGCGCCCGGGATGAGCCTCAATGCAACGGACGAACCACCGCCCCAGTTGGGGGTGTTCGTGGACGGAGATGGCCCGGCAGTGATCACACGATTTGACGGGAAGCTCGCACCGCTGGCCTACCTCGACCAGCTTACCTCGGCGCTGCCCTATCATGTGCTGGAACGGCCGCATGTCCCCTCTGGTACTGGGCGCAGGGACCGGCAGCGATGTATTGCAGGCGCTTTACCACAGCGCCGCCTCGATTGATGCGGTGGAGCTTGACCGCAATGTCATCGATCTGGTCCGGCAACGTTTTCATGATTTTGCCGGAGACCTTTACACCCGGCCCGGGGTGCATGTGCATGAAGGCGAGGCGCGCGGCTTTGTCAACACCAGCCATGACCGCTATGACCTGATCCAGGTAGCACTGCTGGATTCGTTTGGCGTCGCCTCGGCCGGATTATACGGCTTGAGCGAAAGCTATCTCTATACGGTGGAAGCGCTCCAGACCTACCTGAGCCGCCTCAGGCCCGACGGCATGCTGGCCATCACGCGTTGGCTAACCCTGCCGCCGCGCGATACGCTGAAGCTGTTTGCTACAGCGGTGGCCGCTTTGGAGCGGAACGGCGTCTCCAACCCCGGTGCGCGGCTGGTGATGATCCGGGGCTGGAAGACTGTCACCCTGCTGGTGAAGAACAGCGATTTCACGGCGCAGGAAATCGTAGCCATCAAGGAATTCAGCCGCACGCGTTCTTTCGACGTGGCTTATTACCCGGGAATGCGCGCCTGATGAAGCAAATCGTTACAATCTGCTGGCGCAGCCCTACTTCTATGAGGGAGCTGTGGCACTGCTGGGCCCGCAGCGCCAGGACTTCCTCGACCGATACAAATTCTACATCGAGCCGGCGACCGATGATCGGCCCTATTTTTTCCGTTTCTTCAAATGGGATGCGGCTGCAGAATTGTTCGCCTTGCGAGAGCAGGGCGGCATTGCACTTCTCGACTGGAGTTACCCGCTGCTGGTGGCGACGCTGGTACAGGCATTTGCCGCAAGCCTTCTTCTGATCCTGGCGCCGCTGGCGGTATCGCGCTGCCGGCGTATATTGCCCATCGGGCGGGTAGCCCTGTATTTTCTTTCCATCGGCCTGGCTTTCATGTTCATGGAAATCGCCTTCATCCAGAAGTTTGTGCTGTTTCTGGCTCACCCGCTATATGCCGTGGCGGTCGTACTTGTGCGCGTTTCTGGTTTTCGCTGCGGCGGGAAGCTGGCTTGCCGGAAGGGGGAGAAGCGGACGACGAGCAGCAGAAATGTTGATCGTGGCTGTAATGGTCTGGGCGCCTTATCGCTACTCTATCTCGCTATCCTGCCGGGCCTGTTCCAGGCGCTCATCCATTTGCCGGATGCGGCAAAGATAGCTATTTCGGTGTTGCTGATCGCGCCGCTGGCGGTATGCATGGGAATCCCTTTCCCGACTGGCATGATGCGGCTGGCATGCTACAACCCAGGACGCCATTCCCTGGGCATGGGCGATCAATGGTTTTGCCTCGGTGGTAGGGGCCGTCCTCGCGACCTTGCTGGCTATTCACCTGGGTTTTGCCGCGGTGATTCTGTTAGCCGTCCTGATCTATGGCTTGGCCGCTGTCGCGTTGCGCTGAGGGGGTTTGCTTGAGCGAACATTCATCCCTGCGAAGCAGACTTGCGAGATTCAAGACACAGATGCAGAAGAGTGGGCGAATGCTGATGCCCGGATTAACGAGAACTTCCAGCGGTTGGTTTCGATTCCGTTTTTAAGGCGAATAAGGGGGATCCCGGTAAGCGCCGCTACGGAGCGTGGGCACGGTGGTTTTCCGATCCAGGATTACGGGGTTGGGCAGGTGAAAATATGAGTTGTTATCGAACCCTGCTCAGCCTGAAAGGCTAAGCAGGGGAGCGAAGCTGTCTTAAATCACCGCGAAATAGAAATTCGGATAATTGCTTGATTCATATTGGTCGTGAGCGCTGAGCGTCTAACCCTTGACCCACAGATCGACGTTTTCTACGACAATAAGATGCAAAGCACAACAGAACCAGCATCCTCAAAGCGTCGGTCGTGCCTTTTTTTGGTCGTTTCTTTGCTCATAAGACACGACAGACGCCTTACGAGAATCTTGATACCAGAACCCTTAGCGCGACCTGATATTCCCGCTTTCGTCGGATATGATCACTTCTACCCGACGATTCAATTGTCGGCCTGCTTGGTTGCTGTTACTGGCGACTGGAAAGCTTTTTCCATAACCTCGCGTTGTGATGCGAGTGGAATCAATGCCCATATTCATCAAGGTATCGCGGACTGCATTGGCGCGCCGTTCAGAAAGCTGCTGATTGTAGTTCTCGCTGCCGGTGCTGTCTGTGAACCCCTCAATAGCAACGTTGCGTTGGGGATTCTGTTTGAGAATGTCAGCAAGTTTTTGCACCTCGCGAACGCCACCCGACTTGAGCTCCGCACGGTTGGTATCGAACAGCACATCGCCGAGAGTAATGACCGTACCCCGGTCTGATTTTTTTGCGTTCAGCTCTTTAAGCTGCGATTCAAGTGTGCTTGCCCGCATTTCGGCACTCTGTGCCTGCTGCTGAGCCTTTTCCGCTTCTTCTGTTCTTGCAGAAAGGCGAATTTTATTGCGCTCGGCATCGGCGGCAGACACATCTGCTTCAGCGGCTTTGCGTTTTGCGGTTTCCTGCGCTATTGAAACTTGCTGTTGTGCCAGATAAGCCAGATGATCCACTTTGGCAGAATCTTTTCCTTTCTTCCAGGCGTTGTCGGCTTCCGCCAATGTGTCGCCTGCCTGCTTCAGTTCCAAAGGCGCGAGATTTGTAACTTTAGGGTCGCTCTGGGCACTGCGATAGCTGCTACGGGCGCTATCCAGAAGTGCGTTTGGTGTCGAGCCGCAGCCCGCCAGCGCTGCGATAACCATAAACGAGATGGTTAAATAGCCATTTTTCTTCATGAGCGTATCTCCTCCAGGTAATTACTTTAATTTGCGGTTCATTTCGTTTTGTAGTGTTTGGTCGCTTTCCTTCAATGCGTCTGCTGCTTGCTGTGCTTTCGCCGCACGCGCTTTAGCGCTTGCTAATTGCGCATTTGTTTGCGCGTTTTCACCTAACTTTATGGCACGTTTGTAGTCATCGTCCATCGCTGCCTTTTCTGCATCCCCCAGGTTTTCCTGGGCGGTTTTCAATTCCACCGGAGCAAATTCTGGCGCCCCGGCGCTTACCGCGTCGGCAACCGCAGTTTTCGCGACCGCAAGCTGAGCCGCCATATCTCTCTTTTCCGTGGTTGCGCAACCTGCTGCGAATACGACGGCAAGAACCATTACGCTCATCATTTGATACCATTTATATTTCGAAAAGTCTTTCATCGCTCACCTCCTAAAGATCAATTGAATCCAATTAACACTACTGATGAGTTTATGGAGAAAGTTTTAAATAATCGGTGTGTTAGCGCACGTAAGCTGTTAAATGTCGCATATGAGCCAGACGATTAAATGGACCAGCCAACCTGGTTAGCGAAAACGAACGATTTCTTCTCCACAATTGCTGTGGATAAGTTTGTGGATAACCTCTGGACACGAGGGGTAAGTCATCTTTCTGTAACACTATTTACTTAGTTGACCGTTTTTTAAACTAAAAAAATGTAATAGTATTATCATGTACTTAGGTGTAAAGCCAACGTTCATGCCGCTTTCCACGGAGTTATTGTGGGCATTTGTGTGGCTTGCGTTACAGATGTGGATTACTGCCAAATGTCAATAGTCTTCGTCGTAGTACTTTTGGGTTCCTGTAGATATTGGAGCAAGCCGGAATTCAAGTTTGTGCTAACGCAAGCTGGTCTGTGACCGGCAGCGGGTTCGAATATAATCGATGCGCGTGGCGTTACACGATGGGAATATGGCCAACATTCAGGCTACCCGGGCCTCTGCGACTGCCATAATCATGCGACACGTGCGGGCCAAGATGTGGGAATTTGGCGCATACTCTTCCTACTGAATCACGCGTGGATGGCCGCCCCTCTTGAATGCGTAAATGGCCTCTTCCCTGCTTCCTACGGTAATATCAGCCGGACAGAAGAAATATCTGGAAAGCGCCCGTTGCGCATAGTGCTGTGATACATCTTCGAGTTCCTCCCATTTTGATACCCGTGCCCGTACCCATGTCCTGTCGTCACGGGCTATGGCGTATAGCCTTTTTGCGGGACCCCGTAATTTAAATATCAACACTTCCGCTCTCACGTTCTCTCCAGCACCATCGAGCGCACACTGCATGCCCTCGTAGCTTATGTTTGTCGCGCCTTGGGGGGATTTGATTACCAATGTGTAGCGCACGATATTGTCTTTTCCCACAACGATGGAAGGAGCGTCAATATAGTGAAGGTTATCGCTTGCAGGGCCAGCGTCAAAAGGCAACAGATTCTCAACTTTAGGATAGGCGGGCAGTTGTACCTGCAGCTCAGTCCAGGTTTTTCCGCCATCAAATTCACTATCGAATCCCTTCAACGCCTTCTGGGGAGCGCACGCCGCGAGCGGCAGGAAGCATAGCAACAACAAAATTCTTTTCATGATAACGTCTTAAGGACACTGCGAAACATTGTTCAAACTTCTGTTGCAGATTTTGAGAATGAGGAGGATTGGTCGATGCCTTTGCTTCAGGGATTGGAATACATAGGCTCAACTTCAGGATACTCGCTCGCGGACTGACAATTGGGGATTATATGAATGTGCCTAACGAAAGCATGAGCTTTTCGTTCGGATACCTGGATGGCCTTCAAATGCAGAGAACGAATTAAAAAAGGTATTTGCACGAGCCTATCTGCAGTATTGGTCTAGCAGATTCGGATCAAGGAAGATGGCTTTAGAACGAGGAGATGGACGCTTCTATTTTGCTGCGCTCTTCAAGTCCCAGGCTGTATGACTTGACCACCAGAGAGCCGCTTGTTGACTACAGTTACCAGATTTGTCCGAATCGGCAAGCCAAACAAATAAAGGCTTGCAGCGATTCAAGCACTTTTCATTTTAAAGCCGGGTTAGTACCGCCGGTTAATTTCGATACACCAAACTTCAGAAAATCGGCGATATCTTTCCCTCTTCGCCGCCACTCGATCTGTTCAGCGCAAGAGCGAGTCAGATAGCGGGTGTCGGTTTCTTTTTAGGTTTCTTTGCTTCTTTGTTTTTCCTTTGCTGACCTTTTGCCATGATGCTCTCCTTGCATTGATGATGCTCACATAGTGATAAACGCAACCATTCGATAGCTAACGGTTCCTACCTGGATTGTTATTACTTTGCCGCCGTTGACCGCAGTTTTCAAGTCTGGCTTGAACCATTTTATACTTATCTAGCGTTGCTGCCGGACGAATATTGACCAGCGCCAGCACTTGGCACATAGAATCAGCTTGTTGGGATCAAAGGCGCTGAATTTATCTCGCCTGGCTGAATTGCTCGCGCAAGCCCTTCACGGCATTGGGCTCGCCGCGAACCCGAAAGAAGGTGCCCTCATTGTCCGAGTGCTCCTCCAGCACCTGACAGCTTGCGTAGATTTCCCCGCGCAGTTGCTGTGCCGACCAGGGAAGAAAAAGCTCGGCCTCGACCAGATCCTGCTGGAAAAACGCGATGATCGTCTGGCGGAGCTTCGCGACGTCGTCGGGGCGGCGTGCGCTCATCACGACGCAATCCGGGTACTGTGTCCGCAAGGCCGCTTCGCGTTCAGCTTGCGCCGCCGCATCGCCGACGTGGTCGATCTTGTTGAAGACGCGGATGCGCGGCACGACATTCGCACCGATCTCCTCAAGCACGCCATCGGTGACCTCAAGCTGGCGCTCAAACCCGGGGTCGCTCGCATCGATGACGTGGAGCAGCAGGGACGCATCCAGCGCTTCGTCCAGCGTTGACTTGAACGAGGCGACAAGCCCGTGTGGCAAATTCTTTATGAAACCGACCGTGTCACTGACGAGCACGCGTGGCATGCTCTCCGGATAGAGGGCACGCACCGTGGTATCAAGCGTAGCGAAGAGCTTATTCGCGACCAGCACCTCGCTTCCCGTGAGCGCCCGCATCAAGGTGGACTTGCCGGCATTTGTATAGCCGACGAGCGCCACGCCAGCGAACCCTTGGCGCTTTTGCCGCCGGACACGCTGCGTCTTGCGCTCGACATCCATCGCGGCGATCTCCTGTTGAAGTTCGGCGATGCGGTCGCGGATCTTGCGCCGATCCAATTCACTGTGCGACTCGCCGCCGCCCCGGCCGCCGACGCCGCTGCGCTGCCGTCCTTGCGGCCCCGCAAGCTTCGCCGCCTCGCGCAAGCGCGGCGCCATGTACCCGAGGCGCGCAATCTCCACCTGGGCCTGCGCAGCGCGAGAGCGGGCGTTGCGATGAAAAATTTCGAGGATGACCATGGTGCGGTCCATTACCTCGCAGCCGACCTCCTTTTCGAGGTTGCGCGCCTGCGATGGCGAGATCTCGTGGTCGACCAGGATGACATCGATATCCCGGCTATCAGGGCTAGCGGCTATTTCCTCGAACTCGGCGGGTTCGTTGTTCACGAAGCTGCGTATCTCCTGCCGCTTGCCGGCACCGAGATATCCTGTGACGTCGAAACTTGAGCGCTTCTGCACGAATGTGCGGACGACCTCATACCCCAGTGTTCTTGCGAGTTCGCGCAACTCGCTCAGCGACGCTTCGAACTCGCTATCGCTCACGCTCGGCAGCTGTACGGCCGCCACGACGGCGTACCTGGATTTCTCTTCAACTTCTCTTTGCATTAGGGGATTGCATATCTTGAGTGGGCGAATTCGGATAGTACCTGCAAATGTAATAGCCGCCGGTACTGAGTATGCAATTTACAATCGTGCTTGTTGCGGGCGGTTGAAAATTAATGTGAATGAACGCCCGCTACTCTAAATGGCTGTTGCTGCCGATTGTATGCTGCCATTCTGCTATTGATTATCTGTACCGGTTGAGCTCTCACCAGACGATTTCATCCTAATAGTTTATTTTCTATCGGTTCGATCATGGTCAGTTGTCGACCGGCAACAATTAAAATTTAATCAATTCTTATCCGGCGCCAACAACTCTTCGCCTGGAATGCACCAGACCGAGCCCATAGCCGCTAACAATTGTTGTATTTATGTTGGTATATCAAAAACGTAAGAGATTAACTCATGCAATAGCAAGGACTGTGGCTTTTATAGGCGTCGTGCCGGGGGAGCTTCTTTTGCTCTGGAAGCAGCCACGTCCGTCTGGCAAACGCTCTTTCCACTATTTTCCGCTGACGACTCGAGCATAAGAGGGACAGACCGCATTTCTCCACGCCTCGCCTGGAAGAGCAACCCCAGTTGATCTTTTTTGCCTTCACTGGCCTTGCGTGGCCGGCCCGCCTTGCCGCGTGTGGCACGCTGGTTGAGCGTGGATTCAATCTCCTTTCTGAAAACGCTCAGCCCCGAGCACAAAGTTGCCGTTGGTGGAATCCCGAATCTGGCTGAGCACGTCTGCGTCCAGATCCGTCTTGAACAGGTCGCGGTAGGCTATGCGACGCTGGGTCTCACTTTAGCGCCAGGCAAAGATATTGATCGTGAGGTCGAATGAGACGGCTCGGTGTGCCCTCGGCATTCGCCGTATAGCTCGACCAGCGATAGTCGCGAGGATGCCGTACCATCCCGGCGCGCACCGGGTTGAGTTCGATGTAGCGGTAGCAGGCAAGCAAATAATCCTCGGTCTGAGTGAGGCAAGGAGCGAAAGCGTCCTTCCCAGAGAGTACCGCTGCGCCGGTAGGTGCGGTTGACGTATTGCACGTAACGCTGGCCCAGGTGTTTCATGAGCACAATCTGCACCTCTCCGCCTTTTCAGGTGTCAAGAGCAGGTGGAACGTGATTGGTCATGAGCACGTAGGCGTGCACGATACAGCCGAAGCGGGCAGCGTTCTCCTCCAGGTAATGCAGATAGAAGAGATAATCATCTTCGGAATGAAGAACAGACTGCGCGGTTGTTACCGCGCTGGATAATGTGCCATGGAATGCCAGGAAGACTTAGGCGGGGGCGGGCGCGGGATTTGGCTTTTGAGTTAATGTCTAGACACGCGTATCATATCAGAAAAATAATCGTGGTCTGTCCCCTATTGTCCTGCTATTGTCCTGATTGTCCTCCCCGGCGTGATTTTCTTGATGCTGGGGCCACGGTAACTTCGGGAGTACGGGACGGCAATTTAAGCCCTAAGGTCGAAATCCAGGCAAGGGTTTTTTCCTTGTCGGCAGCAACCAAATTCCCATCAGTATTCCACCTGGCCCTATCGTCTGCCGGTTTGTTGTCCTTTGAAATCAGAAATTTCCCCAGAAACGCACGTTTCTATCGGGCCATGGCTCAGGAGACAAATGGTATTAGAGGCGCACCTTGATCGCTTCGGTGCGGCTCTCGAACGACGGCGCGACTACAGCAGAAAGCAAGCGCGGGACCGGCAATGCTCGCCCCCGAAATCAATATTTTCATTTCAGTTCTTTAACTGCGTCTAGCGCGGACTGGGGCAGCCAGTCCCACTTAATCCGCCAAAACCTATGTGAAGAGGCGCTAGTGGCTCAGGGCGCGAATTAAACCTGGTCGGTTGCCATCGTCGGCTGGCTGAACTGATACGCGCGTGCGAGAGCACAGCTCTTGAAGTGGAGGCGAGCCATGACGCGGGTCAGCGCGTCAGCACGAGGTGGGTCGCCAGCTCCGTTGGGACCACCTCCGTCACCCGATAGCCAAGGCCTGGCAGGTCGATGCCTGCGAACAGGGATTCACCACGGCCCAGAACGACGGGCGACAGCGCCAGGTGCATCTCGTCGATCGCTCCTGCGAGCAGGTACTGGCGGACCGTCGAAACGCCGCCGCCGATCTTCACGTCCAGGTCGCCCGCGGCGGCCTTGGCCTGGGCGAGCGCCGCCTCGATCCCGTCGGTGACGAAATGGAAGGTCGTCCCGCCCTCCATCACGATGGGCGCCCGGGCGTGGTGGGTGAGGATGAAGGTCGGCGCGTGATACGGGGGATTGTCGCCCCACCAGCCCTTCCAGTCGGGTCCGCCCCAATCGTCGCCGGCCGGCCCGAACATATTGCGGCCGAGGATGAAGGCGCCGAAGCCTTCCGCCGCGGCGCGGGCGAAGCGATCGTCAGTCCCGCCGTCTTGCCCGATCATCGATCGAAAGGTCCGGGTCGGGTAGAACCAGTTGTGCAGCTCCCGGCCCCCTTTGCCGAGCGGATGCTCCAGGCTCTGGTCCGGGCCGGCCCCGAAGCCGTCGATGGACACTGCAAAACCTGCTACGCGCACCTTGCCCATGGGAATCTCCGTGTGGTAATGAACGGATCTGATCAAGAGTATTAGCCAGTGACAGCTTAAGCGGCTGACGGGCAAGTTATGTCGAGAAGAAATTTTGCCAGTCTATCGAATGAAGCTTCGATCCCCTTAAAACCGACCCCAATATGCCACAATAGGCGGAAGTACGACAAGTCAGAAAATCGCTGTAATGCAACGTGGATAGGACTTGTTGTGTTGGCGCCCTGATGAGGATAGAACGATTTTTAGCTGTTTGCCAACTTACGGCTAATCATGATCGAGCCAACAGAAAATAAAGAATGGCAATTTGTTAGTGTGTAATCGCTTAGTCAATATCCGTCGGCAAAGCAGTCCGTTTTCGAGGTCACTAATAAGCTAGCGTCGTAATGCTCCCGTGCCATTTTATATCAAGAATTTCCTGCAAAGTTACCCTGACGTTACCCTGAAAAAAAACAAAGGGCTAGCAAAGCTAACCCTTTGATTTATTGGTAGGCCGTGTAGGGATCGAACCTACGACCAACGGATTAAGAGTCCGCTGCTCTACCAGCTGAGCTAACGACCCGGATTGAATGAACCGGATAATATCTTACTTACTATCAACACCTTACGATTGAAGCAAGATATATTATAACATTAAGTTAATGGCAAATTCTATGGGTATTCTGAGGCTTCAGTGTGAACGATGTGAATGAATTGTGAATCTATTTGTCATGAGGAAGGGGTATAGCGGGGGGATAGGGGGTCATCTGACTAAGTGCAATGCAACTAAATAAAATCTATAAGAAATTACTGATATCGGCCTCACTTTTATCTGCTGATATCCTCAACATCGGGGCCTGATATAACTGTCACCTTATCTGATAAAGTTCTGTTGGATGATGCATAGAATAAACGGGATTTTTTATATATCAGCCAAGCCTTCCACAAGAAAATATTGCATTACAACGCAAGTAAGTTGCCTTACCCCTTGTAGGGCTACCACTATCTATTGGCCTTCTATTGATCCTTTAGCCGGAAGCGGTGACATGTCGATCTCATA
>CAWKMH010000051.1:0-32199 GCA_963850515.1 uncultured beta proteobacterium | reverse complement strand
CGTAATACTCGCGGGGGGTTTTGTCCTTCGGAAGCCAGGCGGTGAGAAAATAATGCTCCAGCATGGCAATCCAGCCATTGTCAGCTGTTTTAGGATAGGTTGCCTTGCCTTTATCCAAGGCTGAAAACTCGATTTTCTTGAACTTATCCTGCTCTGTGTAAAGCGCGGCGCCGGTATAAGTGGGAATCATGAATACCGAACCCACTGGAGGCTGGCTGTCGCGCAACATCTGGAAATAAGAGAAGGGCTGGATCGCGGCAGTTCCCTGATTGGTAACCTCGAAACTGACATCGATGAGATAAGTTCCGCGATGGAATGTGTATATCTTTGACTACGCGCACGCCTTCGGCCTCGGGAGCCAGGAGTCGTATCTCGATTTTTTCCGCTCCAGCTGCCAGCTCATACGTACTCTGGTCTGCCGTATAATTTGTCTTGTGGCTGGGCAGGCCTTCTCCTATCAGCCCCGACTGGGCCACATAAACGTGCTCGTCCTGACTTTGCAACAGTGCGAAGGATTTGTTTTTATCTGCGGTATCAGGGTATTGGAGTAACTCGAGGCGACTTAAATCGCCTCCCGCAGTATCGATTTCCGCAACGACCATATCGGTCTTGACGACAATTTTTTCGCCTGTTCCCAGTTTGCCCGTCACCTTGACCGGAACAGAGTTTTCAACAGCGCTCCATCCTTGCCCGGTTGTGCCGAAACAAGTTTATCTCCGGGTATGGGGGTTTCGTTCTGGCTGTTTTTTTCAGTCTGATTTGCCCCACCTTCCGGTTGCAGGGGCAGATACGGCGGAGGATGGCGGAAGTTGTTCCTTCTGCCACGCCTCCCACAGAAACAGCATTGACGTGGAAAAAATCAGGAAGAGTACTAGTTTTTGTGTATCCATCTTGCTTCGCGATTTTATATTTTACGATATGGATAATCGAGGCATGAATTATTCAAACCCTGATAAGCCCTATGTGATAAGTCCTATGGGACGGGGTCATGTCCGCCACGGGCCCAGGGATTGCAGCGCATTATTCGCCAGACACTCAGAAATATTCCCCGAAGCAGCCCCATGCTTGGTGAGTGCCTCGCATGCATAGTTTGAGCAGGATGGGCTGAACCGGCACGAGGGTCCAAAAAAAGGGCTCAGGCAATATTGGTAGAGCTTGATAAAACCGATGATTATCCGCGACATCGCTGCAGTTGAATCATGAGCTTCTCCGCTTCCCCCGCTATCCGTGAAGAATTGTCGTGGCTAACCCTGCATCGTAAACGCACCACGAGATCAAGGCCGGCCAGATCTCGCTGCCGCGCTCGAAATGCCTCGCGCAACACGCGTTTCACCCTGTTTCGATTTACGGCCAACCGCTCGATTTTACCAGCGATGATCAACCCCAGTCTCGGGTGTAATAAGCCATTGGGCTTAGCGAAAACCTGAAGAAATTCGCTGCGTGCAGAACACTTGAACCGGATAACCGAGGAAAATTCTTCTGCTTTATGCAGCCGCTTATTTTTTTGAAAGCGAATAATACAATCCCTCAAGTTCAATCTGGCGCCAGCAGCTATACTGCCAGGCGGGCTCGTCCCTTGGCGCGGCGAGCTCTGATAACAGCCGCACCCCCCGGGGTTTTCATGCGAACTCGAAAACCATGGGTTCGTTTCCTCCGCGTTACGGACGGTTGATAAGTGCGTTTCATTATGTCCCCTGAGCCTGATAATCAATAAAACTCGGCATTACAACTCTTTACGGACGTTGATGTCAACCAATATTTTTTCCCCACCCTGTGGATAAGTCGGGAGGAACGGTCTAAAATGCACTCCTCGCCTGCGCTTTCGCTTTTAACTTCCGATTTCCGCTTCTTCCCCAATCAGCAATGACAATCATGCCTGCAATGGATACCTTTTGGCTTTCCTGTCTTGAACATTTTGAGAAAGAGCTGAGTGCCCAGCAATTCAATACCTGGATCAAACCGTTACGCCTGGAGGTATCGCATAATCCCCACGACTCAACCGCAGTCGTCATCGCTCCCAACCGGTTCGTCATGCAATGGGTCAAGGACAATTTCCTGTCCCGCATCGAACAAATGGCGGGACTGCATTTTCCTCAAGCTATTCGTTTTCAATTGAAGCTTGCTGACCCGATTTCGGTAAAAACAACTGTTCGGGCTGCTGAAAATACTGACCCAGCGTTGCCGTCTGCAACGCCATCTTCAAATTCCGCCGCGTTTGGCGTACCCGTGGTGCCAGCACAAAAATTTGCCATGGATGCGAGAGAAAAACGTGAAAAAAATCCGAGCCGTCTGAATCCATCTTTTACTTTCAATAATTTCGTTACCGGAAAAGCGAATCAACTGGCGCGCGCGGGCGCCATTCAGGTTGCCGAACGTCCAGGCACCGCTTATAACCCATTTTTTATTTACGGCGGCGTCGGGCTGGGAAAAACTCACCTGATCCAGGCTATCGGTAATTTTGTACTGGAACACAACAGCACGGCCAAGGTCAGGTACATTCATTCGGAACAGTATGTTTCCGACGTAGTAAGGGCTTACCAACATAAAGCTTTTGATGATTTCAAACGATACTATCATTCGCTTGATGTTCTGCTAATAGACGACATCCAGTTTTTCGGCGGCAAGAATCGAACGCAAGAAGAATTTTTCTATGCGTTCAATGCGCTGATCGAAGCACATAGACAGGTAATCATTACCTGCGACTCTTACCCAAAAGAAATTTCGGGTATGGAAGAACGATTGATTTCCCGTTTTGGGTGGGGCTTGACAGTGGCGGTCGAACCGCCGGAGCTGGAAATGCGTGTCGCCATTCTGCTAAAAAAAGCATTGATGGAAAATATCGTTCTGGATGAAAACGTCGCTTTTTTCATAGCCAAGCATATTCGTTCCAATGTGCGTGAACTCGAAGGCGCACTGAAACGAGTGCTGGCTTACTCCCGTTTTACGGGCCATTCGTTATCGCTGGATTTGGCGAGAGAAGCATTGAAAGACCTGCTAGCGGTACAGAATCGTCAAATTTCCATTGAAAATATACAGAAGACGGTTGCGGACTACTATAAAATCAAAGTGGCTGAAATGTATTCAAAAAAACGTTCGCGCATCGTTGCGAGACCGCGGCAAATGGCCATGGCCATATCCAAGGAACTGACCCCTCTGAGCCTGCCCGATATAGGTGAAGCCTTTGGTGGCAGGGATCACACTACCGTACTGCACGGATATCGGAAAATTGCCGAATTACGCGCATCGGACCCAGCGATCAATCGAGACTTTAATGCGTTGCTGCACATTCTGCGCGGTTAATAACAGCGAGGATAGCAAAAGGATGATTTGGGGATAACTCGGTTTTTTTTCGAGACGGTAATTCTATCCACAAACTGCCCACAGACCATACCGGCTTGATACCGGAAAAAAATAATGGGTAATCTGCTGATATCAAGTGATTTTTTTTATTAATACCGGACTTACCCCGCTTTTATTAACTATTATTTAGGTTTTTAATACAATGAAACTAATAGAAACAGATCGGGATACTTTACTTAAACCGTTGCAAACGGTTACCGGTATTGTCGAGCGTCGTCATACGTTGCCGATACTTTCCAATGTGTTAATAGAGCGAAAGCAGGAGAAAATTTCGTTTATTGCAACTGATCTGGAAATTCAGATAACTACCTCCGTAGAGGACGCTAATCCGGTAAATGAAGAACGCGCGGTTACGGTACCGGCAAAAAAACTGCAGGACATATTGCGTGCCCTTCCTGATAAGGTTCAAGTAACGCTGGAAACCGGTGAGAACAGGCTTGCATGCCAAAGCGGGAAAAAGCCGTTTTAATTTACAAACCCTGCCTGTCGAGGATTTCCCTAAATTTCCTGAAAGTACAGAACCTCAGGCAAAAATAACAGTACAGCAGAAAGAGCTGAAACATATCCTGTCCATGGTTCAATATGCGATGGCGCAGCAGGATATCCGTTACTATTTGAACGGCCTCCTTTTACTGATGGAGGATAATCATCTGAAGGTTGTCGCTACCGATGGTCACCGCCTGGCGTTTGCCTTGATGTTGCTGGAAGCGCCTCAGGAAAAAAAAGAAGTCATTCTTCCGCGCAAGGTGGTATTGGAACTGGCGAGGTTGTTGAATGACACTGATGAGCCTGTCACGGTGGAACTCCTGCAGAATCAGGTTCGCTTCACCTTTTCAAATGTGATATTGGTATCGAAGGTTGTGGACGGAAAATTTCCCGACTACAACCGTGTTATCCCAGAGGGCTACCAGAAGCAGTTTGATATAAATCGGGCGTTGCTCTTGCAGACGCTGCAGCGTGCATCAATTTTATCCAATGAAAAATTTCGCGGCGTCCGTCTGATATTGACATCGGGTAATCTTCGCATTGTATGTAATAACAGCGAGCAGGAAGAAGCGCAGGAAGAGCTGGAGCTTCAGTATGAAGGGGAAGCGCTGGATATAGGTTTCAATATCACCTACCTTCTTGATGTATTGAACCATCTGAATTGCGAAACAGTGCGATGCGCATTCGGCGATGCCAACAGTAGTGCGCTTATTTCTATCCCTGGCAACGATGATTTCAAGTATGTCGTGATGCCGATGAGGATATGAGCAACGGAAGCAAGATCTCCCAATTGCCCCAACCAGCTATTTAAAATTAGTTTTGCGGAAGGTACATTCTACCGAACAGGTCGAATGGGAAGACGGTCCACGTTTCACGTGAAACTGAAGACAACTGAAGGAACAGGATAATGAACGAAAAAAACCGCACTCGGCAACAAAAAAATGAAAGTTCGACCGCCTATGGTTCAGACAGCATCAAAATCCTGAAAGGGCTTGATGCAGTGCGCAAGCGGCCGGGCATGTATATAGGCGATACGAGTGACGGCACCGGCTTGCATCATATGGTATTCGAGGTGCTGGATAATGCGATTGACGAAGCACTGGCGGGTCATTGTGACGAAATTTCCGTCATCATTCATCCCGATAACTCGTTAACCGTACAGGACAATGGCCGGGGATTCCTACCGGTATAAAACACGATGACGAACTGAAACGCTCGGCCGCCGAAATCGTCATGACTGAACTTCATGCCGGGCGGCAAGTTTGACGACAATTCGTATAAAGTATCAGGAGGATTGCATGGCGTTGGCGTGTCCGTGGTCAATGCCTTATCGGAATGGTTGCGCCTCACTATTCGTCGAAACGGGCAGATTCATCAGATTGAATTCCGCATGGGCGTTCCCGTAGGGCCCCTGGTTGTCACAGGCAAGACCGAGCGCCGCGGTACGGAAGTACACTTCCTCGCCAGCAAGGAAATCTTCGGCGACATTGAATATCACTATGATATATTTGCAAAGCGTCTGCGCGAACTTTCATTCCTCAACAATGGCGTTAAAATTCATCTGGTTGATCAGCGCAACGCCAAGGAAGAAATTTTCGCTTTCGTTGGGGGAGTACGAAGTTTTGTCGAGTATGTCAACCGCACCAAGTCGGTTCTTCATCCGAATATTTTCTACGCTTCGGGCGAGAAAGACGGCATCATGGTTGAAGTCTCGATGCAGTGGAACGATAGCTATTCCGAACAGGTATTGTGCTTTACCAATAACATTCCGCAAAAGGATGGGGGAACCCACCTCACTGGGTTACGCGCTGCCATGACGCGCACACTCAACAACTATATCGAAAAAAATGAGGTGGCAAAAAAAGCCAAAATTGAAACTTCCGGCGACGACATGCGCGAGGGTCTATCCTGCGTTTTGTCCGTGAAGTTATTCGAGCCCAAATTTTCCTCGCAAACCAAGGAAAAACTCGTCTCCTCGGAAGTGCGTCCCGCGGTGGAAGAAATCGTATCGCAAAAATTGACGGAGTTCCTTTTGGAGCAACCGCTGGATGCCAAGACGATCTGCGGCAAAATCATCGATGCGGCGCGCGCGCGGGAGGCAGCGCGAAAGGCGCGTGAATTGACTCGACGTAAAGGCGTACTGGACGGCATGGGCTTGCCCGGAAAGCTTGCCGATTGTCAGGAAAAAAACCCCGCGCTCTCTGAGCTTTATCTGGTCGAGGGCGATTCCGCGGGTGGTTCGGCGAAGCAGGGACGCGACCGCAAATTTCAGGCTATCCTGCCGTTGAAGGGAAAAATCCTGAATGTCGAAAGAGCCCGTTTCGACAAATTGATTTCCTCGCAGGAACTCGCATCCCTTATTACGGCGCTTGGCACAGGGATCGGCAAGGACGAATACAACCCCGACAAATTGCGTTACCACCGCATCATCATCATGACCGATGCGGACGTGGATGGGTCGCACATCCGCACTTTACTGCTTACTTTTTTTTACCGGCAAATGCCGGAATTGATCGAGCGTGGCCATATATTCATTGCCCAGCCGCCATTATACAAAATCAAGCACGGCAAGCAGGAACGCTACGTCAAGGACGACCATGAACTCAAACAATATCTGTTGGGTCTGGCGCTGAATGGAGCCGAATTGCATAACTGGGAAGATAAGCCGCCTCTCACGGGAGAAACGCTGGAAAAAATCGCCAATGAATACCTGTTGGCCGAAGCCGTGATCGAGCGCATGAGCCGCCTTATTGACAGCGAAGTAATGCATACGTTGTTCCTGCATCCTGATATTGATTTAAGCAGCGAAAGCCTTGCCGCTGAAAGCGCAGCCAGGCTCGCAGCGCATGTTTCCAGGGTAAAAATTACACCGGAATACGATGCCGCCACCGAAGAGTTTCGGCTGAAAATTTCCCGCATGCATCACGGCAATGTTCGCGCCACCTACCTCGATCAGGAATTT
This sequence comes from uncultured beta proteobacterium, assembly GCA_963850515.1. GTDB lineage: Bacteria > Pseudomonadota > Gammaproteobacteria > Burkholderiales > Nitrosomonadaceae > Nitrosospira. The sequence continues at coordinate 25,391 of CAWKMH010000051.1, read as the reverse complement.
CTTGCATAGCGGTGACTATGCTCAAATCAAGCAAACCGCTGAAGTGCTCGATGGATTGATGGGGCCGACGGCCTACATCAGACGCGGTGAACAAAAACGAGCCGGTAAGCAATTTCAAACAAGCGCTTGACTGGCTGCTGCAGGAGGTAAAAAAGGGCATTGGCACTCAGCGCTACAAGGGCTTGGGTGAAATGAACCCGGCACAGTTATGGGAAACCACCATGGATCCCGCAAGCCGCCGATTGTTGCGTGCCCAGATCGAGGATAGTATCGCTGCCGACGAAATTTTCACCACCCTGATGGGTGACGTGGTCGAGCCGCGGCGTGCATTCATCGAAAACAATGCATTGGGAGTAAGAAATCTCGACGTATAGTCGTATTAGCAATGGAAAAATTCGGCGAGATAATTATCTATCTCAGCTTTTCTTAAAATAATATCAAGGAATTAATCGACATGCTGTCCCCGAAACTGACCCTGGAAAAGGTCGACCCCGATCTCTGGCAAGCAATAAAAGGTGAAGTACAACGCCAGGAAGAATATATCGAGTTGATTGCCTCGGAAAATTATGCCAGTCCGGCGGTGATGCAAGCGCAGGGATCGGTGCTGACGAATAAATATGCTGAAGGTTATCCAGGCAAGCGTTACTACGGCGGCTGTGAATATGTAGACGTTGTGGAGCAGCTTGCGATAGATCGGCTGAAAGCACTGTTTGGTGCGGAGTACGTTAATGTTCAGCCACATTCCGGTTCACAGGCCAATGCCGCGGTCTATTTAACGGCATTGAAGCCAGGGGATACGCTGCTTGGCATGTCGCTCGCCCATGGCGGGCATTTGACTCATGGTGCTTCAGTCAACCTCAGCGGAAAAATTTTCAACGCCGTTTCATACGGATTGGATCCCGAAACCGAAGAGCTTGACTATGATGAGGTGGCGCGGCTTGCGCACGAACATAAACCCAAAATGATTGTTGCCGGGGCTTCCGCCTATGCACTAGTCATAGATTGGAAACGCTTTCGCAAAATTGCCGATGAAGTAGGCGCTTATCTGTTCGTTGACATGGCTCACTACGCCGGGTTGGTGGCGGCGGGATTTTATCCCAATCCCGTCGGTATTGCCGATTTTGTCACCAGCACCACGCATAAGACATTACGGGGGCCGCGCGGCGGCATTATCCTGGCCAAGCCGGAGCACGAGAAAGCGCTTAATTCCGCAATTTTTCCCCAGACTCAGGGTGGGCCGTTGATGCACGTGATTGCGGCCAAGGCGGTAGCGTTTAAAGAAGCCGCAAGTAAAGAGTTCAAGGATTACCAGGAACAGGTGATCGACAACGCGCGCGTAATGGCCAAGGTGTTGCAGGAGCGCGGCCTGCGCATCGTGTCCGGACGCACCGATTGCCACATGTTTCTGGTGGACCTTCGTGCCAAGTATATTACCGGCAAGCAGGCGGCGGAATCTCTGGAGCTGGCGCACATTACCGTCAACAAGAATGCCATACCCAACGATCCGCAGAAACCTTTTGTTACCAGCGGAATCCGTATTGGTTCGCCCGCGATTACCACGCGGGGTTTTACGGAAATTGAAGCGGAACAATTGGCAAATCTGATTGCCGATGTGCTGGATGCGCCTACGGATGTCGCGGTGATTTCGCAAGTAGCGGAACAAGCAAAAACGCTCTGTGCAAAATTCCCGGTGTACGGAATAAAGTGCTGATTGCATCACACTGGCCAGCATTATATCCACCCATGGCCGCTGAGCAGCATCGATCGACAAGCGGCATCTATTCACTCTCTGAATTTGTGTCATGAAATGCCCGTTCTGCAACGCAGATGACACAAGCGTGATAGATTCCCGTGTCAGCGAGGAAGGCGACAGGATACGTCGCCGTCGCCGTTGTCTCACCTGCGACAAACGCTTTACCACTTACGAGACGGTGGAATTGCGTTTACCTCAAGTGGTAAAACAGGACGGTAATCGCGCTGAGTTCGATCGCAAAAAATTGCTTACGAGCTTCGTGCGAGCTTTACACAAGCGCCCGGTTCCGACCGCGGATGTGGACGGGGCGATGGATCGCATTGTGCAAAAGCTTTTAAACCTGGGCGAACGCGAAATACCTACGCGCAGGATTGGCGAGATGGTGATGGAGGAGCTCTACAAGCTGGACAAAGTCGCTTATATCCGCTTTGCCTCGGTTTACAGAAGTTTCCAGGATGCAGATGATTTTCATGATGCGATCAAAGAGCTGCAAAAACCGCAGAAAAAAAGAGAAGAAAAAAAATCCTGATGGTAACGCCAGCACATCCATTATTTTTCTGATCTTCGCCGGAACAAAGCAATAATCCTGAATCCGGCTAGTTGACCGCTCATTTAATAGTGCAATTGTCATGATTGATAACAATATTTCATATTGTTTGATGCTCACCTTCCAGTGAGCGCGCTACGGGGATTTAGGATAATCGCACTGAAGCCGTAAACCCTATTCCGCAATTTCGATCAATTGAAATGATGGGCCTCCTATGTTTTCGTCAACCGATTACGGCTTTATGGCCCAAGCTTTGCGGCTTGCTGAAAAAGGGCTGTATAGCACAAGCCCTAATCCCCGCGTGGGCTGCGTGCTGGTGCGCGACGACCAGGTCATTGGCAGCGGCTGGCATGAACGCGCAGGCGGGCATCACGCCGAGATAAATGCGCTTTCCGCTGCCGGGGCGGCAGCGCAAGGCGCGACCGCTTATCTCACGCTGGAGCCATGCAGCCATCATGGACGAACTCCTCCTTGCGCCGAAGCATTGATCAAGGCGGGTATCGCGAAACTGGTAATAGCCATGGAAGACCCGAACCCCCTGGTATCAGGCAGAGGCTGTGCATCCCTGAAAGCAGGCAGGGATAGAAGTGCAAACCGGGCTGATGGAAGCGGAAGCAAAGGCACTTAATATCGGTTTTGTTTCGCGCATGACACGCAAGCGTCCGTGGGTCAGGATGAAAATCGCGGCAAGTCTCGACGGCAAGACCGCACTCAACAACGGCGCTAGCCAATGGATTACCGGTGAAGCGGCACGACGCGATGGCCATCGGCTTCGTGCCCGCTCTTGCGCAGTTCTAACCGGTATCGGTACTGTGTTGGCGGATAATCCGCAGCTTACCGTGCGCCATGTGAAAACAACCAGGCAGCCGTTGCGAGTGGTAGTAGATAGCCATCTGGAAATTCCGGTAGACGCGAGGGTGCTGCGTGACGGAGGGGAATTGATTTTTACCGCTACTGCCAGCGAGGAGAAAATTGTAGCGTTACGTGATGTGGGGGCGCGTGCTATCGTACTGCCGAGATGAAAATGACAATGTTGATCTCGCTGAAATGATGCAGACGCTTGCCGATTTTGAGATCAACGAAGTGCTGGTTGAGGCGGGCGGTAAATTGAATGGCTCCCTCATCCACGCAGGTCTGGTGGATGAGTTGGTGGTTTATCTCGCGCCGTATCTGATTGGTGGCGCAGCGCGGAGCATGTTAAATTGCCGGAATTGACGGACCTTGCAGAAAAACGCCCGCTCAAGATTTATGATTTGCGCACTGTCGGGCCTGATATCCGCGTAATTGCCCGTTTTTCGTAACAGCATCACAGGAACGTTTCAGGGTTGCTTTTATAACTTCGAAGTTTAGCGGATGCTCACAAATTCGGATTTATAGAAACACTTTATATCTTAGCGGGATTCTTGGTCAGTTTGCGTTGCAACGTGCGACGGTGCATGTTCAGTGCTCTCGCTGTTACGGAAACATTCCCTTTGTTTTCATTTAGAACGCGCTGGATATACTCCCATTCAAGCCGGCCGACCGATAACGGATGCGCGCTGATTTGCACATCTGCATCGCCCGCGGTGCGCTCGAACGCCATCATGATTTCATCTGACATCGACCGGTTTCGCAAGATAGTGCGTTGCCCCGAGTTTGATTGCTTCCACTGCTGTGGCAATGCTGGCATAACCGGTCAACATGACAATCCGGGTACCGGGATCAAGGGCTTTCAGTTTTTCAACCAAGGCTAAACCGGAAGTGCCGGGCAGTCTGAGATCGATAACCGCATATTCAGGCGTGCAGGCCTCGGCAAATTCCAGTGCCTGCTCGACGGTATGTGCACACGTAATGTTGAATCCGCGTTTAGTCATTGCGTTTGCAAGTACCGTACAAAACGTCGAGTCGTCGTCGACAATGAGTAAAGTCGGACGGTCATCCACTTCCGTTGTTGTTATCGTATTTGTCATATCGATTGCCGTATCAGAGGTAACGTAACTTGGGTACAGGCGCCGCCTACCCGATTGGTCAAGCGTACCTTGCCGCCAAACCGCTCGATATTCGCATTTGCCAGAAATAAACCGATCCCGAAACCCTGTCCTGGCGCTTTGCTTGTAAAGAAGGCTGGCCGGCCCGCTGTACGGCTTCCCCGGTTAAGTCCTTCACCATAATCGAGAATTTGAAGATGCAGTTCCTGATGAGTCCAGCTGACCTCTATCTCGACATGCTTTAGGGACGCATCCGCTGCATTGTTCAACAGATTTAAAATCGACTGGCTCAGTAATTGGGTATTCAGTATTTGTGGAGCAGGCTGCACTCCACTGCCATGATAAGTAAATTGGACAGAGGGCCGCATCAATTGCCATTTATCCAGCACCTGCCGCAAAAATAATCGACAGCCTGGCCGCTGCCATCTTCGGCCCGCGCTTGTCCGGCATCCGCCAGTAATTGTGTCAGCGTATGTTTGCACTGTGTGATCTGATCGCGCAGTATCCTGATATTGTCTTGAAATTCGCTGTTCTCAGTATATTCGTCCTGAAGTTCCCCGGTTACAACCGCCATCGTCGCCAGTGGCGTACCGAGTTCATGCGCTGCGCCGGCCGCCAGCGTTCCCAATGCAATGATCTGTTCGTTACGCAACGCCTGTTCGCGTGCCAGTGCCAGATCCTTGTCGCGTTCGCGAATCGATATGCCCATCTTGACAACAAACCAGGCGATTAACATGGTACTTAACACGAAAGCCAACCACATGCCCGACACATGCAAGTTAAATTCACTGTTGTGTTCTTCATGGTCATGTGGCAGCGGCACATAATAAAATAGCATCAGCGTATAACAGCTTATTGTAATGGCTGCCATCACCCACGTGTAAGCCCAGGGCAACGCAGCGGCGGCTATCGTCAGCGGCAAGAGATATAGCGAGATAAATGGGTTTGTTGACCCGCCGCTGAAATACAGCAGTGTGCTTAATGCAAACACGTCAACCAGTAGTTGAGCGAAAAACTCGATGCTTGAGACCGGCCATTTACGGTGAGACGTATCCATGTCGCCAGATTCAACACGGCCAGCAACACCGTTACCGCCACCATTTCCGCCCATGGCAATTGCATCTCGAGCACCCAGTGCGCCAAGGCAAAAGTCATGCACTGCGCGGCAATCACGATATTCCTGAGCAGGAACAAGCGCTGCAAATTCTTGCTTAAGGGCGACTGGCTGAGATCACTGAACATTTCCGTTACTGGTCTGTGTGCGGTGTCTTTGTGTATGATGTAGCTTCAGGAACAACAGGGGAACTCCCGGTTTGCACCGTAGGTCAGGCTACGGCTACGAGCATAGCCGTGTGTCTGTTCATGCTTATTTTATCAGCTAGGTTATCAATCAGGCGCCTCAGGGACGATTTGGGACGATTTGTTCAGGGATACCCCGAACATTAGCGTATATTGCCACCCACGACCATGCGGCAAATTGCCGCACACCTCATATGAGCAGACGCAGGCAATGAGATTATCGTATTCAAGAGCGGAGAGCGCTTGATGTTCACCGGAATTGTCGAAGCTGTCGGCGAGATAAAGCAAGTCCGTTCCCTGGAGGGTGGCATAAGCTTGAGTATTGCGCCAGGCATGCTGAACCTGGAAGAGGTGGAAACGGGGGATAGCATTGCAGTGAATGGTGTATGCCTTACTGTTACCGGTATGGCAAACGACATGTTTTCTGTAGATGTCTCACGCGAGACATTAGACTGTACCGAAGGCCTGGATAAGCCGGGCGGACAAGTCAACCTCGAAAGGGCGCTGTTATTGTCCGACAGGCTTGACGGCCATCTGGTGAGCGGCCATGTGGACGCAAGCGGCGAAGTCAGCAAGCTGGAGCCCGCAGGCGAAAGTTATACCCTGGTGATCAAGGCGCCGGATGCATTATTAAAGTATATTGCCAGAAAGGGTTCAATCTCGGTGAACGGCGTCAGCCTGACGGTAAATCGGATAGCGGGAAACGAGCTTGGAGATCAATCTCATCCCTCACACCCTGGCCGTTACGACATTGAAGAATCTGAAAATGGGCGCGAAAGTAAACCTGGAAGTGGATATGTTGGCGCGATATGTAGAGCGATTGATGGGAATTGCATGAGAATGACTGAAATTTGACATGATAATCAGCTCGATTCAGGAAATAATTGCCGACATTAAGGCCGGCAAAATGGTAATCCTCGTGGATGAGGAAAATCGGGAAAATGAAGGAGACCTGATCCTGGCCGCGGATTTTGTCACTCCGGCAGCGATCAATTTCATGGCGACGCATGGGCGGGGCCTGATCTGCCTGACGCTGACCGAGGAGCGCTGCCGCAAACTGAATCTGCCGCTGATGGTGGTGACCAACCGTTCGCCGCTGGGCACGAATTTCACGGTTTCCATCGAGGCGGCCAGCGGCGTTACCACCGGTATTTCAGCGGCTGATCGCGCGCGTACCGTGCAGGTGGCGGTAAATCAGGATGCAAAGCCCGATGATATTGTCCAGCCAGGGCATATTTTTCCGCTGATGGCACAAACAGGCGGAGTGCTCGTGCGTGCCGGCCACACCGAGGCCGGCTGTGACCTGGCAAATTTGGCGGGGTTGAGCTCCGCCTCCGTAATCTGCGAAATTCTGAAGGACGACGGCAGTATGGCGCGTCTGCCGGATCTGGTCGAATTTGCCGCAAAGCATCAGCTCAAAATTGGCGCGATCGCAGACCTCATTCATTACCGCAGCCGTACTGAAAGTCTGGTAAAGCGCGTGGCCGAGCGTCCCATCCAGACGGTTCACGGTGAATTCCGCCTCGTTGCCTATCTCGATAAAACGGTTAACGCCACCCATCTGGCGTTAGTGAAAGGCACGATCGATCCCGTTACTGAAACGCTGGTGCGAGTGCATGAGCCGCTTTCCGTCATGGATCTGCTCGATATCAGTGACGAGACGCATTCCTGGAATGTAAATGATACGCTTCAGGTAATCGCGGGTGCGAGTAGCGGCGTGATCGTACTGCTGCATTGCAGGGAAAGCGCGGCTGAGCTGATGGAACGTGTGATGCCGGCAAAATCCACACATCGCGTTGCTGCCAGAACAGATTTGCGCGATTATGGTATTGGCGCACAGATACTCAAGGATCTTGGCGTGGGCAAGATGCGGTTGCTGGCCGTCCCGCGAAAAATGCCGAGCATGGCGGGCTTTGGACTCGAAGTCACCGGATATCTGGAGCCGGAGGAAAAAAAGCCGGCCACTCAGCCGCTAAAATCAAGTTAGAGCAATACATCGGCACGGGTCAGGAAATATTGTTAAAGGATATCCGGAGCAGCTGGAAAATTCAGGTGAATGCCCCTGGTGGCCGATTGTTTAATGAACGCTTGGCACGTTTATCTGTTGCCGTCAGATTTGTTTAAAGGAGTAAAACATGGCACGTTACGAAAACATTCTTGAACTTGAGCCCGATCTTAACGGCGGAGAGTTACGTATCGGCATCGTTATGAGTCGTTTTAACATCGATGTGAGCGAGGGATTGCTCGGCGCTTGCACTGCGGAGCTGGTGAAGCGGGGCGTGGAGGAATCGGGCATGCTGCTGGTTACGGTTCCCGGCGCGCTGGAAATTCCTATGGCGCTGCAAAAGATGGCTTTGACCGACCAGTTTGATGCGCTGATAGCCTTGGGCGCGGTGATACGCGGCGACACGTATCATTTCGAGGTCGTATCCAATCAATCCACCAGCGGCGTGGCCGCGGTGCAATTGGATACCGGCATCCCCATCGCCAACGGCATCCTCACCACCGATACCGATGACCAGGCATTGGCGCGCATGAGCCATAAAGGAGCCGAAGCAGCGCTGGTCGCGATAGAGATGGCTAATCTGATGCGAGATCTCGACGAAGTGACCCAATAAACATTATCCAATGACACAGACAAAACCGGCCGCCAAACGGGCAACCACGTCGTCAGAGCAGTCCGCAGGAGATTCGGGAGCAACCACAACCAGGCCGGCGCGGAAAACCCGGCGCCGGCTAGCCCGTGAATTGGCTTTGCAAGGACTTTATCAATGGTGCGTGGCGGGTGGAACCCTTGAGGCCATCGAAACGCAACTGCGCGAGACCAAAGAATTCCCAAGGACCGATGAGAAATATTTTTCAGGTTTGCTGCGAGGCGTGCTGGCGAATGCCGCGGAGCTGGAGAAGCATATTCAGCCTTATCTCGATCGGCCTTTCAAGGAACTCAGCCCAGTGGAGATTGCCATACTGCTCCTCGGTACCCACGAGCTGGAAAGTCATCCGGAAATACCTTATCGGGCAGTGATCAATGAAGCGGTGGAGCTCGCCAAAAGCTACGGCGGCACCGATGGACATAGATATGTGAACGGCGTACTGGATAAATTGGCAGCCAAGCTCCGTGCGGCCGAGGTCAATGCAAGGGCCTGATCTCCTTGAAAGTGCTTTCAGAATTCGACATCATCCAGCAGTACTTTTCCCGTCCGGCGCCCAGCGCGGTATTGGGGATAGGCGACGATGCGGCACTGATCAAGCCGGCAGCAGATATGGAGTTGGCGGTTTCCACCGACATGCTGGTATCTGGCCAGCATTTTTTCGCGGATGCCGATCCATGCAAGCTGGGCCACAAATCCTTGGCGGTGAATCTCTCAGACATGGCAGCGATGGGGGCAACGCCGCGCTGGGCAACCCTTTCGCTGGCACTTCCCGAAAAAACGGCGGGGGATGAGGAATGGCTGCAAGCATTCTCCAGTGGATTTTTCGGGCTTGCCCAGCACTCATCAGGTAGAGCTTATCGGTGGCGATACCACCAAGGGACCACTCAATATCTGCGTTACCATCATGGGCGAAGTGGCGAAAGGAAAAGCATTGCGTCGTAGCGGTGCCAGGCCGGACGACGATATCTGGGTATCGGGCCATCTGGGCGATGCCGCGCTGGCGCTCGCTCACCAGCAGCAACGCATCGTGCTTGAAGCCGGCGAAGTCGACGAGTGTCTTTCCGCGCTGCACAGCCCCACGCCCCGGGTCGCCCTGGGGCAGCGACTGATCGGCCTTGCCCACAGCGCCATCGATATTTCTGACGGACTGTTGGCCGACCTGGGGCATATTCTGCAAAATTCAAACGTCGCGGCCATCATTCACATGGATGAGATAAATTGCTCGGCATCAATAAAAAACGCCTTCCCCAGCCGTTGGCCATGAAGTGTTTGCTGGCTGGCGGCGATGATTACGAACTCTGCTTTACCGCCCCCAGGACTGCGCGCGCAAAAATCGAAATGCTCTCCCGCGAAGAGGGGATTCAACTCACCCGCATCGGCAGGATCGGCGAAGGCGCGGGCCTGGTCGTGCTGGATGCGGCAGGCGGGGCAGTCAAGCTCGAGGTAAAAGGGTATGACCACTTCCATGTCGAGCAGTCACTCTGACAACGGCGATGATAAGCGGATAGTTGGCCAAATCGATGGCCGGCCAGCGCCTGAGCCGGAGATCGAACCAACCCCGAAATCTGAAGGACCCGAGCTTTTAGCGCAATCCGAACCCGCCCGGCCGCGCCCCAATAAGGATTTTGTACGGAGCCATACTGCGCATTTCATCGCATTTGGCGGCGGCGCCGGCTTGAGCCCGGTTGCGCCCGGCACGGCGGGAACGCTGGTTGCATTCCCCTTGTTCTGGATTTTGGCTCACTTCCTCGATCCGGTTGAATTTCTGCTGCTGATTGTTGCCTTGTTTATCATTGGAATCTGGGCTTGCAGCGTTACCGGAAAGGCACTTGGTAATCACGATCATGGGGGTATGGTTTGGGACGAGATCACCGCTTTTCTGCTGGTCCTGCTGTTTACGCCCCATGTCCTGCGATGGCAGGCATTTGCGTTTCTGATTTTCCGTCTGTTCGATATCATCAAACCGCCACCGATCCGGTATTATGACAAAGCTCTGCGCGGTGGCTTCGGGGTAATGTTCGATGACTTGCTGGCCGCATTCATGACGTTGCTTTGCCTGGCCGCGTGGAAGGCATTTGTAATATACCATCAGGTAATCATTGTAAGGAGCACAAATTGGAGGGATCGGAAGATTCCATGGATGATTATGACGCTTCAGGATCTCGCCATAAAGGTGGGTCAGCGCTTGCCCAGCAGGGATTGATGCTTGCCAGCGCCGAATCCTGCACCGGCGGCTGGCTGGGGCAGACCATTACATCAATAGCCGGAAGTTCTGCCTGGTACGAACGTGGCTTTATCACCTATACAGACATCTCAAAGCACGAAATGCTGGGTGTGAACAGCGCCACACTCGAACAATACGGAGCGGTATCCGAGGAAACCGCATACGAAATGGCTGAAGGCGCCATTGCGCGAAGTCATGCCCAGGTCGCAGTTTCCGTTACCGGCATTGCCGGGCCCGGCGGCGGCACAGCGGAAAAACCGGTAGGAATGGTATGTTTTGCCTGGATAATGAAAGAAGGTCTTGCCCGCACCGAAACGCGCTATTTTAGCGGCAGCCGCGAGGAGATAAGACAGCAATCGGTGGCGGAAGCGCTGCAAGGAGTAATAGATTTGTTACACGGCATCCCGCCTATGGTCGCTTGATACCGCTGTTGTTCAGTGGGAATCCTGTGTCTCCCTATGTGTACTCGTTACCGGACATGATGCGGTCGCTGTAAGCGATCGCGATCGCGGAAAGCAGGAAGACGACTGGATTCCAGTTTGGGCCATTATGGTTTTTTCATCGTACGCGTTGGCATTGATGAAAGTTTTCAGCAAATGGATGGACGAAATGCCGATGATGGCCGTGGCGAGTTTGACTTTTAGCACCGATGCATTGACATGCGACAGCCACTCCGGCTGATCGGGGTGACCATCCAGATTCATGCGCGAAACGAATGTTTCGTAACCTCCGATGATCACCATGATCAGCAGATTGGAAATCATCACCACGTCTATCAAACCCAGCACCACCAGCATAATGGTGGTTTCGCTGGTCTTGGTAGGCCTGGGCGCGCCTTCGATAGCCACCGCGTCTAAAATATGCTGTAACGCTGTCTGATTACCCATTACAGCGCCGATCAGGTCGGTCAATTCGACCCAGAAGTGATACACGTATACGCATTGGGCGAGAATCAGCCCAAGGTACAACGGCAACTGAAGCCAACGTGTAGCGAAAATAAAATATGCCAGCGGCTGAATTCTCCTCGAGTGGGCGCCCGAACGAGAGCCGTCGGGGTCCCCGTTGTTATTCATAAGGTTCTGCAGTTTGCGGTGAACAAGTGATTTAATTATTTTACACTGCTGAGCTTTGCTGTGCACATTGTTAGCATCGCTCAACAGCATTCGCGCTCGACAATGCACCTCAGCCAGTACATTGCGAGATGCCGTCGTGAATCTGAATTAAAAGAAAATCATGATATTCATACACCCCGTCGTGCTTGGGGCTTTCCTGTCTGGCATGATTTCGCCCCTTGCGGTGGCTAATACCCACACCAAAGCCCGCCATGCCTCCGAGACCCCTGATCAGATTTTTTTGCGGGTGTGGCCCTCCGTCGTTGCCGTGGACATGGTTGATGCCGGTGGTAACCGGATTGGCCCGGGCAGCGGCGTGTTGATCGGGGAGGACGCAGGTGATAACCACTTGCCAGGTAGTCAAAGAAGGGAAGAAAGGAGAGGTGCGACAGCCCGGCAGTACCTTCAAGGCCGTGCTGCAATACGCCCGGCCAGACCTTGATCTTTGCCAGTTGAGAGTGTCCCGGCATGCAAGCTGTGCCCATTGTCCTGGATACAGCTAAAAAGCTCAGGGCCGGCCAGCGCGTCTACGCGATCGGTACGCGAGGAGCACGGGAGGGACGGGAACCGATACTGAGCGAAGGGGTGATATCCAGCTTGCGGCCGTATCAGGGCTCGCAATACATCGAGATATCAGCCCTCGTTTCCCCAGCCTCCAGTGGCGGCGGGTTGTTCGACGATCAGGGGCGATTGATCGGGATCCTCTCGCGCCAGTTTATAGAAGGTCAGCATCTCACTTTCGCACTACCAGTGGATTGGATAAGCGAATTGGCAAAGGAGGAACCGACCGCCTTGGCACCAACAAAAAAAACGGCAACTAAACTGGCTTAGCCATGCCCTGGTACTGGAAAAGAAGGCTGACTGGCGCGGGCTTGTGAAACTCTCCCGGCAGGAGGTCAAGCGCAATCCCGCAAATTCAGCGGCGTGGTTTAGCTTAGGGACTGCTTTTGCCAACCTCAAGCAATATGACCAGGCGATTCCAGCCTATCGAGAAGCCATACACAACGAGACGAATATGGCGATGCCTGGCATAACCTGGGCGTAGCCTATGCCAATCTCAAAGAATACGATAACGCGATCCAGGCCTATGAGGATGCGCTACGCATGCAGCCGGACAATGCCGGAATCTGGTACGACCTGGGCAATACCTACTACAACATCAAACAGTACGCATATGCAGTACATGCCTATCGGGATGCGCTAGCATACAGCCCGCGAATCCCGACGCTTGGTACAGCCTGGGTAATACTTACGACGCCCTGAAACTCTATGGCGAGACGATCGAGGCCTATCGGGAAACGGTGCGCATTCAGCCGGAGAATGCCGAGGCCTGGTATAGCCTGGGCGTAGCCTATGCGCGCCTGGATGAGCGAGACAAGATGCGGGAGATTTATCAGACCCTACGCAAGCTGGACCCGGCGAGAGCGGAGCGGTATTTCAACACTTATATCCTGCCCTGAATCTTGTCTTGAATAATGCCGAAGCGAAATAACCTGTTCCAATCAACCCATCGGCGCATACTCCAGCTTGATCGTGTGAATAAAGGTGGAGTAAAAATCAGGCAGCCCAAACACGTTGTCATTCCCCTCCCGCTTCCCGGCCGAGGTCACCTATGCGATAATTCACCCTACCCTACAAAGGAAAAACCTCATGGATGAAAACAGAAGCAAGGCGCTGGCGGCGGCTCTCTCCCAGATCGAGAAGCAGTTTGGCAAAGGTTCGATCATGCGCCTGGGCGCCAACGAGGTTGCCAGAGACATCCAGGTAATTTCCACGGGTTCGCTCGGTCTCGATATCGCGCTGGGCGTGGGCGGGCTGCCCCGCGGCCGGGTAATCGAAATCTACGGCCCGGAGTCCTCCGGCAAAACCACCCTTACCCTGCAAGTCATCGCGCAAATGCAAAAAATGGGGGGTACTGCTGCATTCATCGATGCGGAGCACGCGCTCGATCCCCAGTATGCGCAAAAAATCGGCGTCAATGTACAGGAATTATTGATTTCCCAGCCCGACAATGGCGAACAGGCGCTGGAAATCGCCGATATGCTGGTGCGCTCGGGCTCGGTTGATGTGGTGGTGGTGGACTCGGTCGCCGCCTTGACGCCGCGAGCGGAGATAGAGGGGGAAATGGGCGAACCGCAGATGGGCCTGCAAGCGAGATTGATGTCCCAGGCCTTGCGCAAACTTACCGCCAACATCAAGCGCAGCAATACCATGGTAATTTTCATCAACCAGATACGCATGAAAATCGGCGTCATGTTCGGCAGTCCCGAAACCACAACCGGCGGCAATGCATTGAAATTCTACGCATCGGTGCGCCTCGATATACGCCGCACCGGCTCCATCAAGAAGGGCGACGAGGTAATCGGCAGCGAAACGCGGGTGAAGGTGGTAAAGAATAAGGTTGCGCCGCCATTCAAGCAGGCGGAATTCGATATTCTCTACGGGGAAGGCATCTCGCGTGAAGGCGAGATCGTCGAGTTGGGCGTACAGCATAAGCTGGTCGAGAAGGCTGGGGCCTGGTATTCCTACAAGGGCGAAAAAATAGGCCAGGGCAAGGATAATGCGCGCGAGTTTCTGAAGGAACACCGCGACATTGCGATGGAAATAGAAGCGAGGGTCCGCGAGGCCGTGGGCGTCGCCAACCCGGCTGTCGAAACCGCGAACGCAGAGTAGTCGCAGCGTATTTTATTGCATCGTCGAGGCCGTCATGACGCGCGCGCCGAGCCTGAAAACCCGCGCGCTGGGTTATTTGGCCCGGCGGGAGCACTCCCGGCTGGAGCTGGAAAGAAAGCTCGCTCGCCATGCCCAAACTTCCGAAGAACTTTCCTCCATGCTGGACGCGCTTGAGCAGCGAGGCTTTCTATCTGCCGCCCGCATGATCGAGCACGTGATACACATTCGTAAAAATAGATTTGGCAGTCAGCGAATAATGCATGAGCTGCGTGAAAAAGGTATTGCAGAGAATTTAATCGCCGCGGCGTTGCCCAATATCAAGGAAACTGAGCAGGATAATGCACGCGAAGTGTGGCGAAAAAAGTTTGGTGTGATACCCGCCGACGCAAAAGAACTCGGCAGGCAGATGCGTTTCCTGGTGGGGCGCGGTTTTTCGACGGAAGTGATACGCCAGGTATTGCGCCATTCTGATAAGGAAGAAGCTTGATAGACCGTTTGGCTCACCGCTTGGTTCGACTCGTGCTGGCAGTTGCGACTGCGGGGGTTGTGCTGGGTGGTTGCAATTCCATCAATACCACGCCCATCAGCGAAATAAACGCCTCCCCCGCAAATTTTGACGGCAAGGAGGTCATGCTTCACGGCGTGGCAAAAGAGCCTACGCGGCTTCCGTTATTAAATCTGAAGTCCTATGTATTGAAAGATGACAGCGGAGAAATCGACATTCTGACTGAAGGCGATCTGCCGAAAGTCAATGAAGAAATCAGCGTAAGGGTGAAGGTCGCGAATATTGCAATTATCAATGGCGAACCGCTGGGAACGACGGTAACGGAAATAGCGCGGCGCTAGCCGAGGCAGCAGGCAGGGCATAAAGCGTGGATAAGCCAGCCCAGCATTCATTATTGTTCAAATGAAATGAAGTCGAGATGAAAAGCAGCGAAATCAGGCAACAATTTCTTGAATTCTTCGAATTGCACGGCCATACGGTCGTGGCGTCGAGTCCGCTCGTTCCCGGCAACGATCCTACGCTATTGTTCACCAATGCGGGCATGGTGCAGTTCAAGGATGTATTTCTTGGACAGGATAAGCGGCCTTATGTGCGAGCGGCGAGTTCGCAGCGCTGCGTGCGCGCGGGCGGCAAGCACAACGACCTGGAAAATGTAGGCTATACCGCACGGCATCATACATTTTTCGAAATGCTGGGTAATTTCAGCTTCGGCGATTATTTCAAACGCCAGGCCATCAAATTCGCTTGGGAATTTCTTACCGTTGCCCTGAAGATTCCCACAGAGAAATTATGGATCACGGTTTATGCCGAGGATGACGAAGCCGCCGACATCTGGCTCAACGAGGTGGGCATTGACGCCTCGCGCTTCACGCGCATCGCCACCATGGACAACTTCTGGCAGATGGGCGATATCGGCCCCTGCGGCCCTTGTTCCGAAATTTTCTACGATCATGGTCCGGAGATCGCGGGCGGCCCGCCGGGCACGCCCGAGGCGGACGGCGACCGCTATGTCGAAATATGGAATCTGGTATTCATGCAATACAACCGGGATAGCGCGGGCGTACTGCATCCGCTGCCCCGGCCGTCGGTAGACACGGGCATGGGGTTGGAGCGCATTTCCGCAGTCATGCAGCAGGTCCACAGCAATTATGAGATCGATTTGTTTCAGGATTTGATCAGGGTGGCGGCGAAAGTAACGAACACCGCCGATTTATCCAGCAGTTCCCTCAGAGTGATTGCTGATCACATTCGTGCCTGCGCCTTTCTCATCGCCGATGGCGTGATACCCGGCAATGAGGGTCGCGGCTACGTGCTCCGGCGCATCATCCGCCGCGCCATTCGCCACGGCTATAAGCTTGGGCAAAAACAGCCGTTTCTTCACTTGCTGGTGGAAGAGCTGGCGCGTGTAATGGGGCAAGCCTATCCGGAATTGGTAGATGCCAGGGTTCGTATCGAGGCGGTACTGAAGCAGGAGGAAGAACGTTTCGCCGAAACGCTGGAAAACGGCATGCAGTTGCTTGAAGCAGCACTTTGCCATGAAAGCCGGTTGCTGGATGGCGAAGCCTTGTTCCGGCTCTATGACACCTTCGGTTTTCCGCTGGATCTCACCGCTGATATTGCGCGTGAACGCGGCATCAAAATAGACCAGGCCGGGTTTGAGCAGGCCATGGAGCGCCAGCGCGAACGCGCCAGGGCAACGAGCAAATTCACCATGCAGGATGGGATAACGTACAGCGGACCCTCAACAGCGTTCCACGGCTACGAAAGCCTGCAGCATGAAGGGCACATTCTTGCACTATATAAAGAAGGCAGCCGGGTCGACTTCGTCGAGGCGGGGGATGAGGCGGTAGTGGTACTCGATAGCACGCCTTTTTATGCCGAATCCGGCGGGCAAGTAGGAGACAGCGGCGAACTGCACGCCGCCAATGGCACCTTTGCCGTATCGGATACGCAAAAAATCCAGGCAGATGTGTTTGGTCATAAAGGGTTATTGCGTAGCGGGCGGCTGGTGGTCGGCGATAAGGTGCTGGCGAAGGTCAATCGCGACGCTCGGGCACGCACGGAGCGCAATCATTCTGTCACACACTTGATGCACAAGGCGTTGCGCCAGGTATTAGGCGCCCATGTGCAGCAAAAAGGCTCGCTGGTCGATGCCAGCAAGACGCGTTTCGACTTCGTGCACAACCAGCCTGTGACAGATGCGGAAATTCGCCAGGTGGAAGTGTTGGTGAATGCCGAAATCCTGGCCAATGCAGCGACCACGGCGCGCCTGATGACAATAGAGGACGCCAGGAAAACAGGCGCGATGATGTTGTTCGGCGAGAAGTATGGCGACGAAGTGCGCGTGCTGGATATCGGCACTTCACGTGAACTGTGCGGTGGTACGCATGTCAAGCGTACCGGCGATATCGGACTCTTCAAGATCGTGGCCGAATCGGGTGTGGCTGCGGGTATTCGTCGTCTGGAAGCAGTAACGGGCGAGAATGCATTGGCTTACATCCAGGAACGGGAATTGCAATTGCAGCAGGTAGCGGACGCGGTGAAGGTGCAACCGCAGGAAGCGGCCGCGCGCATAGCGCAGATTCTCGATAACGTAAAACATCTGGAAAGAGAGCTCGGGCGCCTGAAGTCGAAGCTCGCCGCTTCGCAAGGTAACGACTTTGCCGGGCAGGTCCGCGAGGTTAAAGGCGTAAAAGTGCTCGCAATTTGCCTGGACGATGCGGATTCCAAAACCTTGCGCGAAGCGCTGGACAAGTTCAAGAATAAATTACAGTCCTGTGTCGTGGTGCTGAGCGCGATAGAAGATGGAAGAGTCAAGCTCATCGCAGGCGTTACTTCCGATCTGGCGACGAAGGTGAAGGCGGGCGAATTGGTCAATTTCGTGGCGCAGCAAGTGGGTGGCAAGGGCGGCGGGCGCGCCGACATGGCTCAGGCCGGTGGAACCCAGCCTGATAATCTACCCGCTGCTTTGGAAAGCGTTGCCGGCTGGGTTGAACAACGGCTGTAAGAAGCGACAGGCGTTTTTTGGAAAAACTTCTCGCGATACCGCGCTGCCTCCTCAGCAATTGAACCTGTTTTTTTGAATAATAATCCCCATATATAAAATATGACTAGCAAGCACTCCCGCCTTCTCATCCTCGGTTCCGGTCCTGCCGGCTATAGCGCGGCGGTTTACGCTGCGCGCGCTAACCTCAACCCCGTGCTCATCACCGGCATGGCCCAGGGTGGCCAGCTCATGACCACTACCGACGTCGATAATTGGCCAGCCGATGCAATGGGTGTGCAGGGCCCGGAACTGATGGAACGCTTTCAGAAACATGCTGAACGCTTTAACACCGAAATCCTTTTCGACCATATCCATACGGCCAGGCTGACGGATAAGCCCATCACCCTGATCGGCGATCAGGGCACCTATACCTGCGATGCCCTGATTATCGCCACTGGCGCCTCCGCCCAATACCTGGGGCTGCCCTCCGAGGAAGCGTTCATGGGCAGGGGCGTATCCGGCTGCGCGACTTGCGACGGGTTTTTCTACAAGGGTCAGGACGTGGCCGTCATAGGCGGCGGCAATACGGCGGTGGAAGAGGCGCTATATCTTTCCAATATCGCGCGCAACGTCACTGTGGTCCACCGGCGCGACAAATTCCGTTCTGAAAAAATCCTGATAGACAAATTGATGGACAAGGTGAAAAACAGCAACGTCAAGCTGGAGCTTAACCATGTATTGGATGAAGTGCTGGGCGATAAATCCGGCGTCACCGGCATGCGCGTTAAAAATGTCCAGGACAGCTCAACCAAGAGTCTGGATTTGCAAGGCGTATTCATCGCCATCGGCCACAAACCCAACACGGATATCTTTCAGGGCCAACTGGAAATGAAAAACGGCTATATCATCACACGCAGCGGAAACGAGGGTAACGCAACTGCAACCAGCGTTCCCGGCGTGTTCGCGGCGGGCGACGTGCAGGATCACATTTATCGTCAAGCAGTGACCAGTGCGGGTACCGGCTGCATGGCGGCGCTGGACGCGGAAAAATACCTGGATGCATTGGCGTAAGCAACCATTGACCAGAAATCGAGCAACCGCAGATTGAAAATTACGTATGAAACGGCGGGGAAAGAAGGCGGCAATCAAGCTCGCGATCGAGTCCGCAAAGGTTCGAGCAGCTGAATCGACCCTTGATGATGCGGACACCGCCCTGTTTCGCGATGCGGTTCGCGGTGTAGCGCCGCTGGCCCCGTCCGATAAAGTACCCCTGACCACTCGAGCATCCCCGGCCTATACCGCGTCAGACTCTGGACGACGGACAAACGGCGCCGGTCGATTCGCTATCTGACTATATCTCGCTTGAGATGGAACCGGGCGACGAATGGGCATTTGTTCGCCCCGGCATGCCGCGCCAGACTTTGCGGCGGCTGCGGCGCGGTTATTGGAAGATTGAAGCGCAGCTTGATTTGCACGGGCTCACCCGTGACGAAGCCCGTCCGCAACTGGCAGCGTTTCTGGATGCCAGCCGCCTACGGGGCGCGCGTTGCGTGCGAGTAATACACGGCAAGGGCCTTAGCTCAAGGAATCATGAGCCGGTTTTAAAAGCCAGGGTTGGAAGCTGGCTCGCCCAGCGCAGCGACGTGCTGGCTTTCTGCCAGGCCAGGCCGGAAGATGGCGGCAGCGGCGCTGTGCTGGTGCTGCTCAAGGCGCCGGCGCATGGCACTTATTCGCAGGTGGCTTAAAGGGTGGGCTTGTTCTCGTGCGAATACGTCTTTTCGTGCAATTCCTGGCAACGCACGCATCGCTGCGCGGTGGGATAAGCCATGAGTCGCTCAAACCCGATTTCACCGCCCACACTCGATGCAGTCGCCAAAATCCAGCTCCGCCAGGCGTTTTAGCGCTGCTTCCACCTCGCGTATCTCGTTTACCTGACGGTCCACGAGGTCGGCGTTCAGATCCACCAGCATATCGGCAACCGACGCATCGCCGGGATCAGCCACGCTACCGGCCAGATCGGCGTAATGCTGGTTGCCGGAACGCTCCAGTTCGCTGCGAATTTCTTCCCGCAATTCCAGGTAACGCTGCTGCAGCGCGCTTTCAGTTGCGCCAGTTGATCATCGGTCAGGTTTGCCATGATGTCATCCCCTTATAGTGGATTCGGCATTCTCCAACGGTGCACGTAAATCGGCACCTGGGCCGGGCCGTCCGTTAATCCTATCCTACAGCCAAAGCCGTGAGCCGTGCGGAAACGTTTCATGAACCGGTTGAACCTTTCAATTTCTTCAAATCCTCGATTATCTCGGCAGAATTGCGCGAAGTACTGGCCGACAAATAAACCTTGGCAATCCTGCCTTGCGGATCGATCAAGAAACTATTGCGTTTCGCCAAACTTCCGTCGCCCCGAAGTGAATCGTAACGCGCGGCAATCTCGCCCTTGCTATCCGCCAGAAGCGGGAATGGCAGATTATACTTCTTGGCAAAATCGGCATGACTGGCGGTATCGTCCACGCTCACGCCGACGACTTGCGCACCCAGGTCCGTCAAGCTCATGGATGTCATCGCGAAACTTGCACGCCTGCTCGGTACAGCCGGGCGTGTCATCCTTTACATAGAAATACAACGCCAGCCACTTCCCACGAAAATCCGCAAGCGTACGCGTTTTGCCGTTCTGGTCGGGAAGACTGAAATCCGGCGCGGGTTGGCCAACTTTAAGCGGTTCAGCCGCTTCAGCACGTACCGCATGACCCGAAAAGAGCAGAACCATTGCCATCAACGCCGCCAACATTGTCACTGATTTCATCACGTCCTCCCATAATAGTAGGATAGGTGAAGCAAAGCGCAACCCATCATCCATCTAATTTAACCGGTCCTGAAAGTTACCCTCATACCTTTAACTCCCACGACCATAACAGTATCGCCGGCGATACCTTATTTCAGAATACTAGAATGGTAGAAACTGTGAAGCAGCGCAACCCATCACTTGAATATTTCACACCTCACCAAATCCCCCGCCACCCGCCTCACCACTTCCAGCCCAGTCCCTGGGATATACACCGGCTTCGACATAACGATGAAACGTGGAAAACGGCCAATCGACAACCCATTCAACATGCTGATGCTTGACCGGATTGTAATGAATATAATCCATTGCGTTGCCAATCTTCCTCGTCGCGTAACGTATGTTCCCAGTAACGGCGTTGCCAGATGCCGCGCTCACCCTTCAGTTTTTTGCTGGGAGAGCGAGACCGCAGCTCGGCACATGGCGTGAAAATCCTCCCTTGATACGCCGCCACCGCTCGGGATAATCGGCATCGCCCTCCGGCAAAGTCCAGATGCAGTGCAAATGCTCCGGCAGAATAACAATAGCATCAATGGTAAAAGGATATAAAGCCTTAACTCGGCGAAAGGCCCCGCGTAGAGCGTCAATGTGATCCACCAGAAGTCGTTGCCTGCGGTCCGCCAGCGCCACCGTAAAAAAGTAGCTGCCGCCCTTGACGAAATTGCGCCGGTATTCGGTCATGGTTTAATGTGCGGATCGTGCGTGAGCTTTGATGGGTTGCGCTTCGCTCCACCCATCCTACGAATTCTACGAACTAACTGTGGTGCAGATATCACAAGAGCTCCAGTTACCTTCGTAGGATGGGTGAAGCGGAGCGTAACCCATCATCGGTCAATCCAATTCAACAATATCCAAAAATATCCATCCCAAAAATATGCATTCAAAAGACCCACCTCCCCCTCCTTTTACCCCTCACTCCCCCTCAATTTCCTGACCGGCCAAGCCCACACCCGCAACAGCAGTGCCGCAAAAGCCGCCAGTCCACCCGCAAAGAAAAAAGCCATCGCCGCACTTTGAAACTGCCAGATCGAACCAAACAGCAATCCCGCCGGAATCGCCGCAATGCCCACCATCAAGTGATACCAGCCGAAAGCCGTCCCGCGCTCGCGAGGCGCGGCATAATCGCTGATGATGGCCCGCTCGGCACCTTCGCTCATGCCCGTACATAGACCGTAAAAAATGCTTACCGCCCATAGCCCGACGCTCTCCTCCACCGTACCCAGCATCAGAAACGAAAGTCGAAAATGTCGTCCAGCCGATCAGCATCAACGTGCCGCGTCCCCAGCTTATCGGCCAGTTGCCCACCCCAGGTGGAGGTGGCCGCTTTGCAAAGATTCAGGGTCGACCACAGCAACAATAATTCGACTACGCCCACGCCCAATTGGTGCCCCAGCAGCAGGATAAAAGTTTCCGAGGCGCGGGCGAATGTGAACAGCATCAGTACCAGAAGATAACGCCGCATGGGCAGGGATAATACTGACCAGCGCAAAGGCGGCAGCACAACAGGAACTTGAGCCGGAGCATGCTACAGGGCTTCTCTCTCTTTCTTCCTTCACACCCACGCCCAGCAACAGCACCGCGACAAAGCCGGGTACCGCCGACCAGAGAATCACCTCCGTCAAGCTCAAGCCGGACCATGCAAGCGCCGCCGCTGCCACGAGGCTTCCCGCCACCGCTCCGCCGTTGTCCATTGCCCGATGATAGCCAAAAGCATAGCCGTGCATGCCGGGCGGCGTTGCATCCGCCACCAGCGCATCGCGCGGCGCGCTACGCACGCCCTTGCCCACCCGGTCGATGCTGCGCAGCACCAGTATCATCGGCCAGGAACCCGCCAGCCCCAGCAATGGGCGCGCTATGTTGGATAGCGTATAGCCCGCCACCGCAAGATCTCTTGCGCCGGCCGCTCATGACGTCGGAATGCCGCCCCGACCACAGCTTGAGCAGGCTTGCCACCGCGTCGGCGACGCCCTCGATAAGCCCGAGCGCTACCGGCCCGGCGGCCAGCACCGTCGCCAGCAATATGGGAATGAGCGGAATGACGATATCGGAAGCGAAATCATTGAAGAAACTGACCAGCCCGAGAACGATTACGGTACGGGGCAGTTTTCTGGGAATTGGGTTGAGTTGGGCTAGCGGTTTGGTCAGGTTTATCCATACCGGCATATTAGCGTAAAATGCAGTCACGCCCTGGTAGCTCAGTGGATAGAGCAACCCCCTCCTAAGGGGTAGGTCACACGTTCGATTCGTGTTCAGGGCGCCATTATTCACACCACTTTTCGAGATGGTGAGCTTTAGCTCGATCATTCGATGTTCGATGGGTCAGACTCGATTGAATCAACATAAAGGTCAATACATTGATTGTTTTCCAGAAGTTTGAGTACGTAATGGTTTCAGGTAAAATTCGTGTTATGGATCAAGAATCGAGCCTGGTTTGACCCATCAGTAACAGGCAGAGGGATAAGCTGTTGGTAGCGGAAGTCGCTCCAACGGAATAAACCCACAAAATCTCACAGCATGACTTGTGAACCGTGGTTTTTGTGAATGAGAAGCAAATTGCTTCTGTGGTCCCAGAATATCCGAACGATGCGAGTCAGAGATCTAAAAATTTGCTACTCCCGGCAGAACTTTGCTAGTATGTTATTTCACAATGTGGCTTTGGGGGCTTTGACTCTCACATCGCGTTGTGGCCGATGCTGCTGAGAAGGAGGGGGAGCCGGCACACCGCTAGTATCGATAGGATCTCAAAAGATCGATAGGACTCTAAAAGCCCCTCCCCATGCTAGTCAAAGGGGGTTTCCTTGCAAAGGGGGTATTGTTGTGTATCTCGTACTACAACACCCTTTCGCCGACATGCGCAGCTTTCTCGGTTCTGAGAGCGGGCGCCTTTCACGTCCAAATTGGCCCAACGCATTACCGGAAACTGACTTTGTACGCTCGTCGGCCTCGTCGTCGCCGTAGTAGCAAGGAGTTCTGACGAATGGGCAGGCGAAGAGGTGTTTAGCGACGCTACACGCGCGCTCCGCTTTCCTAATCAACTTGGGCACGCTGAGCTAGAGGCTGGTGCCATCACGGCCTATGTAGAACGCGCATTCCGCCGATTCCACTCTGAAGGAACTGTGGCACGCCTTGATGTTGGTTTGCGGCTCAGCTTGGAGCTTCGCACTTCCGCAGCTTCGGCAAAAGAATGGGTTATGCTCCTGCGGGAAGTATTGAGAATTACAGTACGTATAAAGGACGGGCTACGGCGAACCCACACGGTTAAATTGGTTGAATCCGGCAACACCCTCGCGCAGCACTATCTCAAGGCAACGACAAGGCGCCAACTAAACCTTGAGATCAGCCCTCAGTCGGTGGTGGTTCTGTTCGGGTATTCCTGCTCTCATTGCCGAGTATTCTCGCAGTGACCCCATGGTGCTCCCGCCGCATACGCGACACGTGCTTGACGTTCCTGAAGCGGATGCCGTTCTCTCTCACGCTTGGCTTCAGATTGGCAAACAACGCTGCAGTGCATGGTTCATGGCTATAGGCAAGGGCGATACAGACGCGGTGCGGCGGCTTCGCATCCACCTAAGTCGACTCCATACCGAACGTGAATGCCTGAGGCTGGTGCTTTTTCATATTAGCGATGAGGGCAAGCTCGATCTCGCTAAGAATCCGACTCGATCAGATGCTGTGCAGTTTTATTTGAATAATACGCTGCAGGTTATCCAGAAGCCAGAACGCTTTGGATTCTGTCAGTCTGTCATGTTCGCCGCCGCCCAGCAGGCCCTCGGCATCGCGTTCGAGGGGCAGGAAGCATTTCCACTCCAGAATATGCGTCGACAGGTTGCCGCGAAAGTGACTGGCTACATTTTTCGGGCGCAAAGCACTTCAACTGTTATCAATAACATCCAAGGAGACGTCATGAATACAAACATCCAATTGGGTACCGTCACTGTATCCGGCGACTTTAGCCTCGTCACGGCAACGAACATCCAGAATAGTTTTAATAAAGTGGCAGACGCGGATGTAAACGCTGACCTCAAAGAAAAGCTAAAATCGATGGCTGTCGAAGTCGCAAATCTTGCCAAAAAACTCCCCGCTGACGAGGCGGAAAAAGGTGTCAAAGGATCTTGGGACTTTAACCGCCGAAGCCGTCTCCAAAAATCCTCGTAAAGAATGGTATGAGCTTGCTGCACAGGGCATCGTTGAAGCTGCGAAGACAGTCGCAGAAATGGCGGGACCAGTAACTACAGCCGTGAAGGCGCGATGCTCGCCTTGCTCGCGCTGTGAAGTATGTGCGGGAAGCTACTATAGCCATTACTGGCTCTAGCAGCCTGTCTGGCTTTCGACGGGGTATGATGATGCGATTATTTTGTTAAACGTACGAGCGAACCGGAATGGTTTTCCACCCAATAGATCTAGATACAGATTTTCTGTTGCCGCCCTCGGTACAGGAGTGGTTGCCGGAGGCGCATCTGGCGCGGTACGTGGTGGATGTTGTCGAACAGCTAGATTTGTCTGCCATGGAGCGGGCATACGCGATAAAGGCAGCGTCGCCTATCGTCCGGCGGCGTTGCTGGCGCTGCTGATCTATGGCTACGCCACTGCGGCACTAATCTATGGGGTCAGACTGTCAGACTCGATTGAATAAACATAAAAATCAATATAATTATTTTTTTTCCGAGAGTTTGAGTACGTAATGGCCTGCTCAGTCAGAACGATTCTTATCAATTGAGTTTGACCCACTTTCCAGGGTACTTGAGAAATATTTTTATAAATAGAAACCCCAACCCAAAAATATTGGGTTGGGACAATTGTTAACCACATGGCTGCACCGAGTTTTGAAC
>CAWKMH010000050.1:0-17732 GCA_963850515.1 uncultured beta proteobacterium | reverse complement strand
AGAGTTTTTGAACATTGCGTCGATCTCGGTCGATATCTCCGCAGCCCTGTCGGCATCCGCAATCTGGATTACGTATACGCCTACCTAATCGGTTCGGCGGGCTACTGCTTTTTTCATCGTTTCGTTGAGGTAATCCCAGTGAAAGAAAAACTGAGAAGTATCAGTTCCCGCTTCCGCCCCATCATAGATGGCGCGGACGGTAAAACTCCACGCCCCTGGATAGATCGTTCCACGAAGGGGGATTGTATCGCCTACCTTGAAACCATACGTGTTTGCCAGCTTGCGCCCGATTACACAGCCCTTGCGGTCGGTCCGGAATGCTTTCATTTCCGCCGGAGAGATGAGGTATTCCGGATAAAGATCGAAATAGGTTTTTCCATCTACCGCGAACTGCGGGAAAAAGTTTTTCTCGGTAATATAGACTCCGCCAAACCAGTTCGCATGACTGATCGCCGACACACCCGGAATTTTGCGAATCCGCTCCTGGTAGTTGATTGGTAGCTGAAACACCAGCGAAATCGAACTTCGCGTCACCAGTCGAGTGGAGGAGGCGTTTTCCGCCCCCGCATACCAGGCGTCAACCACTGTCCGTAGCAGTCCGAAAGCGAGTATCGCCACCACCAGGCCCAGCACGGTCAACCCGGTGCGCAGCTTATGGCGCAGCGTATTCCTTGAAATAAGCTTTAGGAAGTGCATTTTTGCAGCAATTCGCCATAGCGCGTCGTGGAAGAAACGTTGTAAAAAACAAAGGAGAACGCGCCATGCCCCGCTTACTGCTCGAGGGGCTACATCCAGCTCGCCTTTTTCGAGATGACGAATCGAATGCGCCGATTTGGCCGCGTGCGGGTCATGCGTCACCATGATGATCGTTTTGCCCATCTCGCTGTTCAGGCGGGCAAGCATGGCGAGAATATCGTCCGCCGATACCCGGTCGAGATCCCCCGTGGGTTCGTCCGCCACCAGGAATGACGGATCGGTTATAAAGGCGCGAGCGATTGCGACCCGTTGCTGTTGACCGCCGGAAAGTTCCGAAGGGTATGCGCCATACGGTCTGTCAGCCCTACCATCGCCAATGCCAACTCGACGCGCTCCTGTCTTTGGTTGCGCGAAAGTGTTGTCAATAATAACGGCAGCTCGACATTCTCAAACGCGGTCAGTACGGGCATCAGATTATAGAACTGGAAAATGAACCCGACATTTGCAGCTCGCCAGTCGGCCAGCTCCGCTTCCGAAAGCATGGCGATATCGATTCCGTTAACTTTAGCGAACCACTATCGGGCTTGTCGATGCCCGCGATAAGGTTGAGCAACGTACTTTTGCCGGAGCCGGAAGGGCCCATCAAGGCGATGAAATCGCCCGGCATGATGTCGAAAGAGATATTGGTTAGTACCGGCACCACTTGTCCCCTCGGCGGTAGGATTTGGTGAGCTGCCTGATCTCGACAATCGATTTGGAAGCGTTTTCATGCAAGCCCTGCTGCCTTTTATTTAACCGCCGTTTTGACCTTGTCGCCATTGTCGAGCCCGTCTGGAGGTCTAAGTATTACCTTGTCGCCGGC
The DNA here is from genome assembly GCA_963850515.1 of uncultured beta proteobacterium. GTDB lineage: Bacteria > Pseudomonadota > Gammaproteobacteria > Burkholderiales > Nitrosomonadaceae > Nitrosospira. The sequence goes on along the minus strand of CAWKMH010000050.1, from coordinate 16,174 downwards.
CTTGGCGCCTTTCAGACTTCCACCATATCACCGATTTTTTCTCCGGTTTCAATAGGCGTCTCAACTGCCTTTCCGTCCTTTAAAAGGAATATACGCTTTTGCCATTTCTCTGTGTCATCGCGTCGGACGATACAGCAACGCGCGAACTGCGCTGGTCAGAGGCCATTTCTTTTTCCAGGAAGGCGACTTTTGCGCTCATTTCCGGCAGTACCTGCGGGATCATGGTCGACGAACCGTATTTTTACCAACACGGTCGCTTTAGCACGATCCACCGTAGGCACGATCCGCTGTACCACTCCGCGCAAACGCAGATCGGGAAGTGCATCCAGCTGAATTTCGCAAGGTTGCCCGAGCTTTACTTTTGGCAAATTGGACTCGGATACATCGGCTTCTACCTCAAGCGTATCCATGTCCGCCATCGTCACTACTGCACCTTTGGCGTCAAGCGCGGAAGAGAAGGGAGTGACGACGTCCCCGATATTCGCGCTTTTCGTCAGTACCACTCCGTCGAACGGCGCACGGATCAGTGTTTGCTCCACTGCTATCTGGGCTGCGCGGTAATTTGCCTCGGCTACGGCGACCTCGGCGCCGAAACCCCGAAGGGCAGCCTGAGCCTTGTGATAGCGGGCAGTTACCGTATCGTATGCGAATGGGGAGATGAAACCCTTCTCGAGCAACTCCCTATTCCGGTTGAATGCTGCCTGGGCATCGACCAATTCTGCTTGTGCCTGCTGCAGGTTTGCCTTGGCTACGTTGACGCTGGCCGCTGCCTGGTCCATCGTAGCGGTGACATCGGCATTCTCCAGTCGCGCAATAATTTCGCCTTCCGTCACCTTGCTGCCTTCTGTTACGCCCAGCCATTCCACCCGTCCGGTAGCCTTGGACGCCACTGCTGCTTTACGCTGCGCAACCACATAACCGGTTGCGTTGAGCAATGTGAATGATTGTGACGGATATGCAGTGGTCACCGTGGCTGACTCCACCTCTACTGCCATGCCGCTTCGGAAATAGAGAAACCCGAGCACCACAAGCATTGCAGCGATGGCTAGCCAGGCCGCGAGGGAGAAGCGCTTCTTGCGCGTACCTGTTGCGGCACTGCCCCGGTCTATCTTCAGTCTGGAAAGATCTTCGTTGCTCACGACAACGTCTCGGATAATTAAACGCCGCGATTATGAAGTAGAAGCATTATCACAGCTAAAAGCCTCTGGTTCAGCACGCGGCATGACGGCAGTATAGGGGCAGGAGGAGAAAGACGAGCAGGCGACGGCAGGCGCACGCGCTATCCTCCCTGATTGTGGCAGAGGTTTCAGGAAACCTGTCAGCAACGAGAATAGCGCGTAATTTCGGATGATGGAAAGGGCTTACTCAAGCAACACCATTTTTGAACGCGAAAGCGGAGGATTGTTGGCGAAATATCGCTTGATGCCGGCGAGTATGGCGTCGGCCAGTTTGTCCTGATACGCGCGTATCTTTCAGTTTCTTTTCCTCGTCCGGATTACTGATGAAAGCGGTTTCAACCAGGATTGAAGGGATATCAGGCGATTTGAGGACGGCGAAGCCGGCCTGTTCCACGCTGCTTTTATGCAGATGGTTGATATCGCCGATTTCTGAAAGCACTTCCCTGCCGAGCTTAAGGCTGTCATTGATAGTGGCTGTTTGTGACAAATCCAGCAAAGTTTGCTTGAGATAGGGATCCTTGATGTCCAGATTGACTCCGCCGATCAAGTCCGCGTCATTTTCTTTTTTTGCAAGCCAGCGGGCGGCAGCCGAGGTTGCACCACGTTCGGACAGTGCGAATACGGAGGAACCGCGTGCATGCGGCTTGATGAAGGCATCGGCATGCACTGATACGAACAAATCGGCGTTCAACTGGCGTGCCTTTACCAGACGCATCGGCAGCGAAATAAAGTAATCGCCTTCCCGTGTCAGCGCGGCCCGCATGTTGGGTTCTTTATCTATCTTGGCTTTGAGTTTTTTGGCGATCGCCAGCGTGATATTCTTTCTCATGTGTGCCACGTGGCTTATTGCCCCAGGATCCTCCCCGCCGTGTCCAGGATCGATGGCGACGGTTATGAGACGTATCATCTCGGGCTTATGTTTTTTGGAGGCTCGAAGTGCGCGCGGACCTGGTTTCCGCTTTTGAATTTGATATTAGTGTCGGGATTGGCGTCAGGTTGTAATGTCGCCGTGGTATTTTCGTTCAGAAGCGCCATCAGCGGATCGGGCGGAACAACGGGATAAATATCCAGCACCAGCCGGTGCCCGTAGTCGCCCACGGGTTTGAGCACGAAAGCTTGTGGCACCGCTTGGGTTTTGAGGTCCAGTACCAGGCGCAATATGCCCGGTTTGAAACGCCCGATCCGCACTGCCTGGATATAGGGATCGGTGGCGTCAATTCTATCCGCCAGTTTTTCGAGTTCGGGCGTTAGCACGACTTGCTCCAGATCGATCACCACGCGATCCGGATTTTTTACGATGCTGAGCGAATACTGTATAGGCAGGGCTGATTCCAGCGTGAGGCGGGTATACTCCGGCGCCGGCCAGACACGGACCGAACTGACCTTGATTTCAGCGAAGGCGGAATTGCCGAGCGGCAGAAACAGGAGTACAGCCGCCACGAACCAGGTGACGAATATGGAGTGGATACAGAACATTGCGACAATCGGAGTGTTGCCGCGTTCAAGGATTTTTCAGGGATTGCCAATGTTTCAAACACAGTCTACCGGCCTCCGTGTCTGCCTGAATTTCCACATTGCGGCCAGTTTCAGCAATATGGAACAGAAAACTCAAATCGGCCTTAGGCAATAGGCCAGCCGCCTTTTCAGGCCATTCCACCAGGCAGATTGAGTTCGCGTTGAAATATTCCCGGAAACCTGCTTCTTCCCATTCAAAAGGATCTTTGAACCGATAAAAATCAAAGTGATAGAAGTATAACCTAGAAATTTTATAAAGTTCAACCAAATTGTATGTGGGGCTTTTTACTTTTGCCTGATAACCCAGACCTCGGAGGATTCCCCGTGCCAGCGTAGTCTTGCCTGCACCGAGATCGCCGCTCAGGAAAATAATTAGGCCGGGATGCAATATGGTTGCGATTTCTGCGCCGAGCGCTAGCGTTGCGGCTTCATCGGCAAGATCGCAATTGACGTGATGACGGCTAGTGTGATGCATGACGGCCAGGAAAGGTATGATGCGAACTATGCAAGAAAAAATCTCCAAAGATCCGCTGAAGATTTTCCCGGATGCAGCGGTTGATTTTACCCAGCTCGCCGAGCCGATCAAAGCCTGGGGTAATGAACTCGGCTTTCAGGATATCAGCATTGCCGATGCAGGCGCCGAGATGAAGCAGGCCGAATCGGATCTGCTGGAATGGCTGAGCAAAGGTTATCACGGCGAGATGGATTATATGGCAAAGCACGGTGGTTGCCGCAAATTTATTCCAGGGACATATTAGCTGGCAATCATCGCAACCATAAACCCGGTTGCCGATCAAAGGGCGCAACATTTCAGGAATACTACCCTTTTGTTCGGTGGGGAGATAAGAAATACAGCGCCTGGCATCCAGTCGGTAGGCGCGATAATAGCCTGGGTTTGGCAAATTTCGATGCACTTGGTGCAGCTACCTCAATAGTTGCCCACGGCGTTATCAATCGGCAATGGCAGATTGATATACAGTTCACCCAGAAAAAACATCGCTCCCGCTTCACGCGAAAGCAGCAGGGTATGCTTGCCGCGCCAGCCAAGGCCGGATTTCTGTCCCGTTCCACTCCCATTACCCGCGCTCTATCCGTACCTGCGAGGAGGATTTTGCGGTGCGCAATGGCCTGGACGATACATCATTGGCTGAGCTACTCGGTTGGACCAAAGAAGAGTTTGACACTAGACTGGCTGGTACCCCATCCGCCGGATCGGGCATGAGCAATGGTTGCTTAACCTGGCGGTGGGGCTGGTAACGCGCCCGTTTTCCGCGAGGGTGATGGGGGCGTTGCAAGGACGCCGGGACGATGTTTCGTCCCTGGTACGCGAACACGCGCGCTGGACATTCCATCTGCATGAAGCGGGTGTTAAGCCCTTAGTTCCAAGGATCGCGATAGCTCGAACTCGAGGTAAGCTATACACGTTATTAATAATCTTGTTCTCATGGGGTGTACCAAGGTCCAATATAGTCCTGCTGCTGAAATTGATAAGATGCAAGTATCGTCAGTTGGCAAATTTAATGGACTTCCTCCTGCAGTTCGTTTGATGGAATAAACTTTTTGAATTTCGAAGCTGGTGTCATGTTCAGCGCTTGAATCGCGTAAAATGCTATTATGTCAGCCTTGACGGTGTGGGATTACATGCTATAAATAGTCGTCAGCCTTGGGCTTGATCATGCCGCCTTCAAAAGAGAAATAGGTTTATGGCTTTTTATTTTTACTAAAAATCCTCTTCCAGCGGCCCCAGCAGACTTTAATAATCAATAAACAAGAAAAGGAAATTCAGTGAGCGCTTCGTATATCAGTATCAGGAAATGGCTGGCTTGTTTTGCTATTGTTTTTCCTGTCCTCCTCAGCGGCGGCTGTAAATCGTATCCATCGCTTTCTCCAGACGACAAGCATCTCGCGCATGATTACCTTATCGGTCCCGGAGACAACGTCGATATCATTGTTTGGCGCAACCCGGAAGTTTCCATGGCGGTACCGGTTCGGCCGGACGGGAAAATCACGACCCCTCTGGTGGAGGATCTACCTGCCAGCGGAAAAACGTCAACGCAATTGGCGCGAGATATTGAGGAGGCTTTGTCGAAGTATATTCAGCAACCGGTTGTGACCGTTATCGTGACGGAATTTGTTGGCCCCTACACTGAACAAATCCGGGTCATAGGGGAGGCTGCGAAGCCTCAAGCACTTCCATATCGTGAAGAAATGACGCTTATGGATGTTCTGATCGAGGTCGGGGGCATAACGGATTTTGCAGCGGGCAACAAGGCCAGGATTGTTCGTAACATAAACGGAAAACAACACCAATTTAGTGTCCGATTGGATGATCTGATCAGGGATGGCGATATCTCGGCCAACGTACCCATGCAACAAGGGGACGTTCTTGTCATACCTGAAAGTTTCTTCTGATGAATTGAGTTCCTAGGGCTAGTAACGAAAAAGAGCTTATTGAGGTCTGGGCGATAGCTCTCCCATTGGCTTCATTACGGACATTTCGTTGGCGATACGCATTCTTTTTGCCAAACTGGCATTTATTATGAGAAAGCAGACTGGTTTCACTTTCAGAATGAAGAAGCAAAAATATAACAACGAAGAAAAAATAGACGGTTTCCGGACTATCAACCCAAAGACAACAGAAATAATTTTTCTGCTACAAGGTCGACAACAGCACTTTTACGGGCCGTTTGACATATGGAGGAACTTACAGCCCAACTACTCGTTTACCTGAAAGGGGTTTGGAAATATCGCTGGGTTGCTGTAATTGCCGCTTGGGTCGTTGCTATTGCCGGATGGACTATTGTTTATAAGCTGCCTGATGATTATCAGTCCACTGCAAGAATTTACGTCGATACTCAAAATGTATTGAAGCCTTTGATGGCAGGCATGACCGTGTCTCCTGATCTGCAACAGCAGGTTTCCATTATGAGTCGTACTCTGATCAGCCGTCCAAATGTGGAAAGAGTCATTCGGATGGTGGATCTGGACATTAAGGCAAAAAACGTAAAGGAGCAGGAAAAGCTTGTCAAGGACCTCATGGATAAAATCCAGCTCGGGGCAGCTGGACGCGATAACCTTTTTACCATTCACTATAACAATCAGAATCCAAAACTCGCCAAAGACATTGTTCAATCTTTGCTCACCATTTTTGTCGAGGGAGGACTTGGAGACAAGACACAGGATTCCTCGTCTGCGATTCGCTTTATTGATGAGCAAATTCGCAGTTATGAGGAGAAATTGATTGCAGGAGAAAATAACCTTAAGGCATTCAAGCAGAAGAACATTGGAATAATGCCTCAGCAGGGGGGCGATTATTACTCACAGTTATCTCAGGCTGTGGAAGATCTTAATAAAACAAGGCTGGAGTTGCGGGAGGCCGAGCAGGCACGCGACGCAATCAAAAGACAAATTACCGGTGATGAACCCGTTCTTTTGGTGGACCAGAATGATTCAGCCTCGTCCATAGTCAATGTGGAGCTTGATTCTCGAATTGAGGCGCTGGATAAGAATCTGGATGCTCTCAGGCTGAACTTTACGGAATTGCATCCGGATATCATATCAACGAAGCGTCTGATTGCCCAGCTTGAGGAGCGTAAAAAGGAAGAAGCGAAGCTGACCAAACCTGGCGCTGATCCTGGGAAGAATTATAGTCCCATGTTGCAACAGCTCAATGTGGCCTTAGCGGAAGCCGAGGCTGACGTCGCTTCAATGAGAGCTCGCGTGGAAGAATATACTTCACGGTATGACCGACTGAAGGCCCTCAGCAATGCGGTGCCTCAAGTTGAAGCGGAGCTTACGCAACTTAACCGCGACTATCAGGTAAATAAATCCAATTATGAAAAACTTCTCGAACGCCGTGAATCCGCAAAGATATCGGGAGACTTGGGTTCCGCTACCGATTTGGTGTCGTTCAGGATTATCGATCCACCCACGGTCTCGGACAGGCCGGTAGGCCCAGATCGCGGCAAGTTTTTTTCTATTGTTTTCCTTGGTGCCTTATTGGCGGGAATCGGAATAGCATTTGTTATCAGCCAGGTACGGCCGACGTTCCATAGTCAGGCGAGTCTGCGTGAAATCTCCGGTAAGCCGATATTGGGTTCTATTCCCATGATCTGGACCGATCAGGAAAAAATTAAACGCAAAAAGCGGCTTTATGCGTTTGGTCTTTCCCTGCTGTCTTTGCTGGGCCTGTATGGAGCATTAATGGTGAAAATTGCTTGACCCGAAGTCCAGGCGCTATTTTTCGAATAAAACGGCAGGGTACCAGAATTGAAAAATTAGCCGAGATCGCCGCATTAGCCGTTGAATCTCCATCGACCCGTCCGGCCTACGTTTAGAACAGGCAGCTCGCAATTAAATACAGAGCGACATCTGGTAAGTCCAAATCAGAATATTGGAGAAAGCGTGAGCATTATTGAAAAAGCGGCAGCTAAACTCGAAAAAGAAGCGGAGCCCTATGCCCAGAATACGCCATCAGCCGCTTCCATAAATCCCGATCAAGAACCCTTGATCGAAAATGATGCTCCCAGGGAAGAGCCCAGTCAGAGTCGTCTGCCAAACCCTGGTTCGACATCGAAGCGAATTACGCTAAATCTCGCAAAAATGCGCCAGTATGGCATCGTCACGCCAGATGAGGGAAGAACGCAGATAGCCGAGCAATTCCGCGTGATCAAGCGACCATTGCTCACCAACGCTTTTAGCAAGGGGCCGGGTAGGGTTAAGAACGGAAATCTGATCATGGTGACCAGCGCTCTCGCTGGAGAAGGGAAAAGTTTTTGTACTGTCAATCTGGCTATGAGCATAGCAATGGAAATGGACCGCACGGTATTGCTGGTCGATGCTGATGTGGCGCGTCCCTCGGTTCCCAAAATTCTTGGAGTTGGAAAAGAGAGAGGCTTGCTCGATATTCTGCTCGATGAAAAACTTGATTTGGCCGATGTTCTGATTAAAACCAATATCGAGAAGCTGACTCTTCTCACCGCCGGAACGCGGCATTCTCATTCCACGGAGCTACTGGCAAGCCAGAGCATGGGCGAATTGCTAAAGGAGCTCGCGGAACGCTATGCCGATCGCGTCGTTATTTTTGATTCGCCACCGCTGCTATTGACTAGCGAAGCCCGCGTTCTGGCGAGCCAGATGGGACAAATTGTTCTGGTGGTGGAGGCTGAAACGACATCACAACAGGCTGTTAAGGAAACTCTCCGCCAGATCGAATCCTGCGATGTCGTAAATTTGATCTATAACAAGGCCAGATCATTTTCTGGCGGCGAATATTATGGTTACTATTATCATGAGAGTGCCTGAGAATAAGCGCTACCATGGAGCTTTATTCCCGGCGACTTGCTCTGCCGCGACGGTGTTATTACTTCTGTCGCCTTGCTCTGATGCAGGCGAATGGCGAGTTATTCCCCGGATGAGTTTGATCGAGACTTATTCTGATAATGTCAGGTTAGGGACAGCATCAAGCTCGTCCGGATCAGGCGATCTCATTACTCAGGTTAATCCCGGTGTATCCGTGAGCGGGCTAGGGCCCCGCTTTAATCTGAGAATGGATTACACGATGAATAATCTTTTCTACGCTGAGAACAGCAACCTGACCCGAACCAGGCAGCAACTGGACGCAATGGGAACCGCCGAGCTGGTTGAAGACCTGTTTTTTGTGGATGGAAGAGCTACGATCTCCAGCAAAATCTCTCGTTAACGGGACCACAGTCAGTAGACAATGTCAATGTCACAGGTAACAGAGCTGATGTAAGAACATATAGTATCAGTCCCTATCTCCGCCATCGTTTCAAGGATTTTGCAACCGCCGAGTTGCGCTACAACTATAGCCAGGTTAGCTCAAATGCCAATGCACTTTTCAACAGTCAAGGAACCGGCTATTTATTTGGTTTGAACAGCGGTACCGCGTTCAGGACGCTTAGTTGGGGTTTTAATTATAGTAATCAAACGGTGGACTTTGCCCGCTCAAACCGGAACGCCGAATTTGAACGGTCCATTGCCACTCTTCGCTATCGGGTTACGGATCAATTCGGCTTGATAAGCAACAGGAGGCTACGAAAAAAATAGTTTTATTTCAATCCGGGGAAGTCCTTCGAGCCCTACCTGGACAGTGGGTTTCTTATGGACGCCGAACGAAAGAACCAGCATAGCGGTCAGTGGCGGCCAAAGATTTTTCGGCAATACCTATTCGGGCATTGCCACAGACCGCACCCGCTTGACCGCATGGGACGCGAGTTATGATGAAAGCATTACGACTTTCAATCAGCAGGCCCAGTCTGGTTCCTTGTTCAATATGGGAAGCTCCTTGAATCAACTTCTTACTGCTCAAAATCCCAATCTCAGTCCCGAAGTCATTCAGCAAAACACTGGCGCGATTCTTGGACTTGGGGCCTCAGGTTTTTTGCCAATCCCAACAATTTTTTATCGAACCGGCTCTTTCTGCAGAAACGCTTCCAGGCATCTGTCGCTATGAATGGTACAAGAAATACGCTCGTATTCAGGGTATTCAATATGACACGCCGGGCATTTTCGCCAGAATCGGTAGATGCTGGCTTGATAAGTGCGAACGATCTGTCATTGCTTAACCACACCAAACAGAGCGGCGGTAACGGATTGTGGAGCTACAGAATTTCTCGGTTAACCAGCGCCAATCTAAATTTTGGATTTACAAGATTCAGTTTTCTTGGCGCCAGCAGACAAGACGATATGATGTTAATCAGCACGGGTCTGATGAGGCAATTCCCGGAAATCCTGCCTAATCTGGTCGGCACGATTCAAGTACGGCATAATCGGCGCAGCTCCAACCAGGCTGTGGCAAATTATCATGAAAATGCCGCCATCGCATCCTTGAGCATGAGCTTCTAGCGGAAATAGAGGAATGTACGGACCCTTTTACGGCTTCAGAGTCAAGCCCTTCCAACTGAAACCTGACCCCAATTTTTTCTTTGGAAGTAAGGGCCATAAACGTGCCATGGCTTACCTTGAATATGGGCTCTCTCAGAGAGAAGGTTTTATCGTGGTCACCGGAGAAGTTGGCGCGGGAAAGACAACGTTGGTACGCAATCTTTTCCGAAAACTGGAGTCCGAGAAAATTCTTGCCGCTCAGATCGTCAATACCGATCTGGAATCTGCCGATACATTAAGACTGGTCGCTGCGGCGTTTGGGTTACCCTACGAAAATTCAGATAAGGCTTCTCTGCTCATTCGCCTCGAGCAGTTCTTTCGCCAATGCGATCAGCAAGGAAAACGCACGCTTCTGGTTGTGGATGAAGCGCAGAATCTCTCCCGGCGGACCGTGGAAGAGTTGAGGATGCTTTCCAATTTTCAAACGGATGACAGGTCTCTGCTCCAGACATTCCTGCTCGGCCAACCGGAGTTCAGAAAAACTTTACTTGGTAGCGATATGGAGCAATTGCGGCAAAGAGTGATTGCAACCTACCACCTTGGACCCATGGATTTATCGGAAACACGATCGTATATCGAACATAGATTAAAGACCGCAGGCTGGTGCGGTGACCCATCGTTTGAAGACGATGCTTTTGAAACCATACACAACCATGCGGCCGGCATTCCGCGAAGAATCAATGCGCTGTGTGATCGCCTTTTATTGATGGGCTGTTTGGAGAAATTGCACAACTTCGGCAGTGCGGAAGTCGGTGAGGTGATCCGGGATATACAACAAGAATTTGAGATCCCGATAACGGCCGACGCGTGCAGATAGCGGCGACCTCGGTTCTGTTAGAGAAGAATCTCTTTCCGGCCTGGAAAGCATGAGTGCCCGAATTGCCAGGCTGGAGGATTCAGTCGTCTCTTTGGCGGAGCTGCTCAAGCAGATACTCTCGCTGGGTCGCTCAAACAAGAGCCCGCCAGAGGACAAAACATAATGCTACCCATGCAAGTGCTACCCCTCCGATCACGGCAGTCCAGGAAATGCACGATTATTCGTGGACAATTTGAAAATGACAGACAGAACTGGCGGCCTGCCGACGTTATCGGGAGATAGGCGATGAAGGACTTTCAAATGAAGCCAGCACGTATACGTAATGCGATGACTGTCGACGTGGAGGATTACTTCCAGGTTTCTGCCTTCGCTAATCATATTCCACGGGAGTCATGGGCATCTTTATCTTGCCGTGTAGAGGTAAATATCGACCGTATTCTTGCTTTGCTGGACGAGGACCGCACAAAAGCAACTTTTTTTACCCTTGGATGGATCGCCGATCGCTACCCCGCCATGGTAAAACGGATTGTCGCCGGTGGACACGAACTTGCCAGCCATGGCTGGGGTCACCACCGTGTTTCGGATCAGGAACCCCATGAGTTTCGAAACGACATTATTCACAGCAAAGCCATTCTCGAGGATATCGGTGGGCAGGCAGTGCTTGGCTACCGAGCGCCGAGCTTTTCCATAGGCAGCCATAATCAATGGGCGCTGGATTTGCTTGAAGAAGCAGGCTATCGCTACAGTTCCAGTATTTATCCCATCAAACACGACCACTACGGCATGCCGGATGCCCCCCGTTTTGCCTATTACCCGCGCAGCAATAACCGTTTACTGGAATTGCCTATCACCACGATGCGTCTATTCAAGCGGAACATCCCCGCAGGGGGAGGCGGCTATTTCCGGCTTTGGCCTTATCCGGTTTCAAAATGGTTCCTGCAGAGGCTGAATCACCTCGAGCATCAATCCGCAATCTTTTATTTCCATCCTTGGGAGATAGATCATCAGCAGCCGCGCCAGAAGGGTCTCAGTATGAAAACCCGCTTCCGCCACTATTATAATCTCCATCGAATGGAAGGCCGTGTCAAAGCCCTCACCCGTGACTTCGAGTGGGATCGCATGGATCGGATTTTCCTGAGTTAAGCGTATGAGCTGCATCGTGGACGCGTTTCGGGAGGATCAAGAAAACGCCTCTCTTCAGGCTGATGCGCCGTCTGTGCATCTGCTGCGACCGCAAGAAGCAAAAAAATGGGATGAATTTGTATCGGCTTGTCCCGAAGCTACTTTTTTCCATCGTGCGGGCTGGCAAACCGTTATCCAGCGTGCCTTCGGGCATAGAACCTGGTTTCTTTACTCCGAGTTGGATGGTGAAATTCAAGGTGTGCTGCCGCTGGCAGAGGTCAAGAGCCATCTTTTTGGTCATTCCCTGAGCTCCCTGCCATTTTGTGTCTATGGCGGTATCGCTGCAATTTCCGAGCCTGGCCGGGAAGTGCTTGACCAGGCTGCCCAGACGCTTGCTTCACGGCTGCGAGTGGACTATCTGGAATACCGGAACCTGAAAATGCGGCATTCGGACTGGCCAACCAAGGATCTCTATGCGACTTTTCGAAAAGAAATTTCGCCGGAAACAGAGCAGAACATGCGGGAAATTCCACGCAAGCAGCGTGCAATGGTGCGCAAGGGTATCAAGTCGGGGCTGGAAAGTGTCGTAGATGAGGATATCGAGCGTTTTTTCTCAGCCTATTCGGCAAGCCTTCATCGCCTTGGCACCCCGGTTTTCTCGAAAAAATATTTTCGCATACTCAAAGAGGTTTTCACGGATGACTGCGAACTGATGATCATCGTCAAGGAAGGGCGCACCGTCAGCGGCGTGATGAGTTTTTATTTCCGTGACGAAGTCTTGCCTTATTATGGAGGGGGAACCGGCGAAGCGCGGGATTTGGCCGGCAACGATTTCATGTACTGGGAGCTTATGCGGCGTGCCTGTGAAAGAGGCTATAAAATCTTTGACTTCGGGCGCAGTAAACATAACACCGGGTCTTTCGATTTCAAGAAGAATTGGGGATTTGAGCCGCAACCGCTTTACTACGAATACCAGCTACACCGGTCCGAGGCGATGCCCGACCATAATCCGCTTAATCCCAAATATCAGCTTTTCATCAAGGCTTGGCGAAAACTCCCCATTTCGGTTGCCAATTTCGTCGGTCCTCACATAGTGAAGAATCTGGGCTAGATCAGTGCAGGAACTGCTTTATCTTGTCCATCGCTTTCCCTACCCGCCCGACAAGGGGGACAAAATTCGGTCCTTTCATTTGCTCAAGCATCTGAGCCAGCGCTATCGCATCCATCTCGGCACTTTTATTGATGATGAGATGGACCGCAAGTATCTTGAGAGAGTCAGAGATATGTGCGGGGAAACGTGTTTTCTTGATCTCTACCCGAGGTCGGCAAGGATTCGTAGCCTGACCGGTCTGCTTTCGGGGCAGCCACTCACCTTGCCCTATTATCACGATAAGCGTTTGCAGGCGTGGGTCAGCAATTTGCTTGAAACAAGGCCTATCGGAACCATTCTGGTTTTCTCGGCAGCCATGGCGCAATATGTCAGCCATGCTACGAATATACGCCGGGTAATGGATTTTGTAGATATCGATTCGGACAAATGGATGCAATATGCGACGACCATTACCTGGCCGATGAGCTGGATATATCGGCGCGAGTCGAAATTGCTGCTTGATTATGAAAAACAGATCGCGAGGCTCTTCGATAGTGCGACCTTTGTTTCCGAGACCGAGGCCGATCTATTCAAGCGTCTTGCGCCCGAGGTTGCGACAAAAGTCACCTACTTTAATAACGGCGTCGATGCGGATTATTTCTCCCCGCAAAATATTTACCCTAATCCTTACTTGGCAGGGATAGATACCCTGGTCTTTACCGGCGCCATGGATTACTGGGCAAATATCGATGCCGTGCAATGGTTTGCAAACAATATTTTTTCCGCTATTCGTCTGCAATTGCCTAAGGTCGAGTTTTATATCGTTGGTGCCCGTCCGTCAGCAGCGGTAATGGCTTTAGCCGATCTTCCCGGCATCATAGTTACCGGGTCGGTGCCGGATGTCAGGCCCTACCTTGCCCATGCATCCATGGCTGTGGCGCCGCTACGTATCGCACGCGGGATACAGAATAAAGTTCTGGAGGCCATGGCTATGGGAAAAACGGTTATTGCCTCTCCGCAAGCGATAGAGGGAATCAATGCACACCCTGATCGGGATATGGTAGTTGCCAACGACGAAAGCGACTTCATTAACCGAATTATCGAACTCCTGCAGAATGGAACAAACCATGCCGTTGGCCGCGCCGCCAGGGCGCGTGTTCTGGAAGATTATAATTGGGAAAAAAATCTGGAACGAATCGACGCGCTCTTGTCCCAGCCGCAGACAATTTAACGAGGACCATTTGCATATCTTGCAAAACGATATTCGAGCTGCAGGAAACGCCTTTGTATGTATGGTATGAATGCCCAAACGCCGCAACACGTTACGCACGATTACACCGTAGCGCCAGATCAGCAAAAGCTGAAGGCAGCGGTGCTATTGACGCTAACGGCCATTGCCGGAATTCTCATTGTCTATCATGAGACTACCGCGTCCATGATTTCAATCTGGATGCGATCCGAGACATTCGCACATGGCTTTCTGATCTTTCCCTTCAGCGCTTACCTGATTTGGGGGCAGCGCAAGCGCCTCAGCAAGGTGTTCTTCCAGCCAAGTCCGCTTGCGCTGCTGGTGCTCGCAAGCCTGGGTTTCAGTTGGCTGCTGGCAACACTTGCCAGCGTTCAGGTATTTAAGCAGTTTTTGTTGATAGCAATGATTCCAGCCGCAGTTTGGGCAATTCTGGGGCGCCGGATGGTCTGGGCACTTGCCTTTCCGTTGGCTTATCTCGTGCTTGCGGTTCCATTTGGGGAGGCGCTGATCCCGCCGCTCATAGACTTTACCGCCGACTTTACCGTAAAGGCACTTCAATTGACCGGCATACCGGTTTACCGGGAGGGCAGTTTTTTTTCCATACCGAGCGGAAATTGGTCCGTGGTGGAGGCCTGCAGCGGCATACGGTACCTGATCGCATCGTTTACATTGGGTACCCTTTACGCGTATCTCACGTACCATAGCCTGAAGCGCCGCCTGATATTCATTGCCCTGTCGTTGATCGTCCCCATCGTTGCGAACGGCATCCGCGCCTATATGATTGTAATGACCGGCCATCTGAGCGATATGCAACTGGCTGTAGGGGTCGACCATCTGATCTATGGTTGGGTTTTCTTCGGTTTCGTGATGTTGTTATTATTCTGGATCGGCTCTTTCTGGCGGGAGGATGACAATACATATGCTAACGACAGCGCCGGGCCCGCTACAGAAACAGAAGAAACAGAAACCGGACTCTTACCAACAGGACAATTCCGCTAAAGAGCACAGTTTCCGCCGCCGGTGCAGTCCTTGCGGTGGCCTTCATCTGGCCAATATATGCCGGGCACCTGGAACACGCTTCTTCCCCTGGCACAGGGCCGGTAATTGACATTCCGGATATTGCGGGAAAGTGGCAGTCAGTTCAAGCCGAACCTCTGACTGGAAGCCCGAATACGTCGGCGCCACGGCCCAATTGTTGCAGAATTACCAGAAAGACGGAACGTCGGTGGACCTTTACATCAGTTATTACCGTAATCAAAAACAGGGTTCGGAGTTGATCAACTCCCAGAATACACTGGTATCGGAAGCTGAGCCAGGTTGGCACAACATCAAACAGGAAACGCGCAGCATAGCCTTGGGCTCCCGGCAAGAGATCATCAACCAGGGCCAATTGCGATCTTCCTCAACACAGCTGCTGATATGGCGATGGTATTGGCTGAGCGGGGAGAATACGGCCAACCCTTACCTGGCCAAATTTATTTTGGCCAGGAACAAGCTTCTGCAAAGGAGCGATGATGGGGCTGAGATTATTATCGCTACCCGTTATGAAGATACACGAGAGGAAGCGGTTCCAGTACTTCAGGGTTTTCTCGACGATATGTTGCCTGCTATAACTAATGCGCTCCATAATGCAGACAATCGCTAGCGGCCGCAGCGATCGGATAAAATCCGCTGGTAGCGCCGAGCAGCCTCCGCTTATTGTCCATGTAATTTACCACTTGGGTGTCGGGGGTCTGGAAAACGGGCTTGTGAACCTGATCAATCATATTCCGTCCCAGCGTTATCGACATGCCATCGTTTGTTTGAAGGGCTACTCCGATTTTAGCCAACGGATCATGACGGAGAATGTGGAAATCGTGGCATTGCATAAGCGGGAGGGGAACGACTTCAGTGTTTATATCAATCTCTTCAAAACCTTCAAGCGGTTGAAGCCGGATATTGTACATACTCGCAATCTCGGCACGCTGGAGGGTCAGGTGATTGCGGCATTCGCGGGCACGCAGGCACGGGTGCACGGGGAACGCGGCCGGGATATGTTTGATTTGTACGGGAAGAACCGTAAATACAACCTCCTGAGAAAAGCAATTCGACCTTTTGTGAATCATTTCATCGCTGTCAGCAGGGATCTGGAGAGTTGGCTCGCCAACACCGTGGGGGGCGCACCGGATAGCATCAGCCAGGTCTACAATGGAGTCGACAGTTTGCGGTTTCATCCGCGCAATCGCAGAGACTCTGGAGTCGGCGAATTTCCCGGAGCTGCGGGAAGGATTTTTTACGCCGAATACCTTTGTCATTGG
>CAWKMH010000049.1:0-6024 GCA_963850515.1 uncultured beta proteobacterium | reverse complement strand
TAGTGTCGGCAGGATGACGGACGTAAAAAATTTTCCCTGTCTGGTTAGGGCTTTCCTGATGCTGTTGAAAGAAATGCCCGCCGCTCGGGAAAGACTTCGGCTTCTGATTGTGGGTGACGGAAATTCGCGGCCGGAATGCATCGGGATGTTGCGCGAAGCCGGAGCAGAAACCCTCGCCTGGCTGCCGGGCGAACGAGCCGACATTCCCGAGTTGATGCGGGCGATGGACCTGTTTGTGCTGCCTTCGTTGGGTGAAGGCATTTCGAATACGATATTGGAAGCCATGTCCACTGGCTTGCCGACAGTAGCAACTCGTGTTGGTGGCAATGTGGAGCTTGTGAGTGAGGGCGTTACAGGAATGCTCATTTCGCCGGATGCGCCGGCCGCGATGATGGAAGCGATATTAAAATACTATCGAAACCCGGATCTGATTGCCGATCACGGCAAAGCCGCCCGGCAACAAATTGAGACAAGCTTCAGTATGGATGCCATGACCCAGGGCTATCTGCGGGTCTATGACAAGGCTTTACGCCTGCGCTCGGATTAAGGAAAAAGCATGTGTGGAATCGTCGGACTGTTTGATACCCGAGGCCAGAGAGAAATCGACCGGCAATTGCTCGGGCGCATGAATCAGACGCAGGTTCACCGTGGGCCGGATGAAGGGCAACTATATACAGAGGCAGGGATAGGTCTTGGCCACCGCCGCCTTTCAATAATGGATGTTTCCAGCGGACAGCAGCCGCTCTTTAACGAAGACGGCACCGTTGTCGTCGTTTTCAACGGTGAAATCTATAATTTTCAGGAACTCGCCAAGGAACTTGTCGCCCTGGGACATGATTTTCGCACCCATTGTGATACGGAAGTCATTGTCCATGCCTGGGAAGAGTGGGGTGAACTTTGCGTAGACCGGTTTCGCGGCATGTTTGCCTTCGGTTTGTGGGATCGTAACCGCGAGGTGCTGTTTCTTGCGCGCGACCGGCTTGGTATCAAGCCGCTCTATTATAGCCTGCTGAACGATGGTACATTCATTTTCGCTTCCGAGCTAAAGGCTCTGCTTGCGCACCCGGATTTTCGCCGGGACATGGATCCCCACGCCATCGAAGATTATTTCGCTTATGGTTATGTTCCTGAACCAAAAACCATATTCACGCAGGGCTTCAAACTGCCGCCAGCTCATACACTGAAGCTTCATCGCGGCCAGAGTACGCTGCGCCCGCGTCAGTACTGGGAGATACCATTCACCCCGAACGAATGCACCAGTGTGCAAGAGGCGCAGGAAGAGCTGATTGTCCGGTTGCGTGAATCGGTAAAGATCCACCTTATGACCGAAGTGCCTCTGGGCGCTTTCCTGTCGGGTGGCGTCGACTCCAGCGCGGTGGTGGCAATGATGGCCAATCTGAGGGAAGAACCGGTTAATACGTGCTCCATCTCCTTTGGCGACCCCGCATTCAATGAATCCCAATATGCGCAAAAAGTGGCGGATCGCTATCACACTCAGCATAATATGGAGCAGGTGGACGCAGACGATTTCGACCTTATAGACAAGCTGGCCTCTCTATATGACGAACCATTCGCCGACAGTTCGGCCATGCCTACCTATCGGGTTTGCGAACTGGCCAGGAAACGCGTCACCGTTGCGTTGTCGGGAGACGGCGGCGATGAAAATCTTGCCGGCTACCGCCGCTACCGTTGGCACCTTTATGAGGAACGGATGAGGTCCATGTTGCCGCTCGGATTTCGCAAACCCTTGTTCGGCCTGCTGGGAAATGCATATCCAAAGGCTGATTGGGCGCCCAAGGTTTTGCGTGCAAAATCCACCTTTGAAGCGCTCGCTCGCGACTCCGTCGAAGGATACTTCCATGGTGTTTCCATCATGAAGGATCGAATGCGCCAACGCCTGTTCAGTGCTTCTTTCAAACGCAGATCTCCAGGGATACGACGCAGTGGAAGTGCTACGCACGCATGCGGGAAAATGCCCTGTACAGGATCCCCTTTCCCTTGTGCAATACCTGGACATGAAGACTTACCTCGTTGGCGATATCCTTACCAAGGTGGACCGGGCGAGCATGGCGCATGCACTGGAAGTACGCGTCCCGCTGCTGGATCATAAGCTGGTCGAGTGGATATCCGGTCTTCCAGTCTCGCTTAAGCTGCGCGGCCAGGAAGGCAAATACGTGTTCAAGAAAGCGCTGGAACCCTACCTTTCCGATGACATCCTTTACAGGGACAAAATGGGATTTTCGGTACCGCTGGCAAGCTGGTTTCGCGGCCCGCTTCGCCAAAGGCTAAACGATGCATTAATGGGTCCGACTTTGGCCGACACGGGGTTCTTCAATAAGGCGTTTCTAAAGGAAATGCTTGAACAGCATCAATCGGGACGGCGCGACTATAGTGCTTCGCTCTGGTCACTGCTGATGTTCGAATCGTTTTTGCGTAATGTGCTTGATACGGAGCAACCTGGCGTGCGCAAAAATGACCTTAAGGTGGCATGACATTTATGGCAGAAGCCCGGCAAATCCACAATCCCCGGATCATGTGATTACCTGGAAAAAGTGTCGCCCGGCTTCTCATTTATCTCTGACGTAAGGCGATCTTAACGTCTAGTGGCTACGCATTTCTCCTGCTGACTGAGCATAAATTCTGGAAGGTGCAACAAGATGATGGACGTATTTCTCACCGTTGACGTAGAAGTTTGGTGTGATGGTTGGGACGACATTGACGCCAAATTTCCGCGCCGCATTTCAGCGATATATTTATGGTCCTACGTCGAGGGGTAATTATGGCTTGCCGCATCAATTGCATCAATTACAGGAGCATGGCCTGACAGGCGTATTTTTTGTTGAGCCCCTCTTCTCGACCCGCTTTGGTCTGGACCCATTGGCCGAAATTGTCGGTCTTGTTCGCGAACGAGGTCATGAAATACAGCTTCATCTGCATACCGAGTGGGTTGACGAGTCCAACGAACCCTTGCTCGACAACGTAACCGGTAAAAAGCAGTTTCTGCGATATTTTTCTTTACAAGAACAGACAATTTTGATTCAGGCGGGCGCGAAGTTGATCGAATTGGCTGGCGGACGAGCATGTAAACGCTTTTCGTGCTGGAGGCTTCGGCTTCAACAGGGACACGCTTCGTGCCCTTGCCGCAAATCGCATTGCTTTCGATAGCAGCTACAACGCCAGCATGTTTGGGCTGGACAGTGGAGTTAATCCAGATGTTACGCTTGTCGAACCGATTGAATGTGAAGGGGTTTTCGAGTATCCCATGACGGTTTTTGATGGGGGTACGCATTCACTGCGGCATGCACAGGTGACAGCATGTTCGTACCGGGAGATGGAAGGTTTGCTCTGGCAAGCGCTGGAAGCCGGGCGTAAAGCTTTTGTTATCCTCTCCCATAATTTCGAGTTGCTTAATAGCAGTATGAACCGGCCGGATGATATCGTAGTAGCCCGCTTTCGCAAGCTCTGCTCATTTCTGGACCGCAATCGGGATTGCTTTCATGTCCGCGGGTTTCATGGTTTGACCCCTACTTCGGTGTTTTCGCAACCGGCACCGCTTACCTCGCCGATCTGGAAAACGGGGCTAAGAATGCTGGAACAAGGGTATACGGCGGGGGTTTCGTTGAACCAAATATGGCATTATCACCAAGTACCCATGAAGCTTCAGCTTGGGCGACAAGACATTACTGCGCCCAAATTGTGGTTACAAGTTCGTGAAGTGGGATTGATGATGAAACTCCTCCTGTGGCGGAACCGATACCGCCAGCTGATATTCTTCAAGCGAATAGCCAGGGCTTTCTGATACGATCGCTACGCATCGTCGGCAAGCAGCCGGTGCTTGCGAACGCAGCACGGTTACCTCTGCTATATATCTTCCCAGCACCAGCGGTATTACATCGATATGCGTCAATCATTTGAAGAGTACAAGAGCAAATTTTCCTCCAAGACACGCTCAACGCTCAATCGTAAAGTCAGGAAATATGCGGAACATTGCGGCGGCAATATTTCGTGGAAGGTTTACAAATCTGCCGGGGAAATGCCGGAATTCTTTCGATTGGCTCGCGCTGTTTCCGAAATAACCTATCAGGAAAAACTGCTTGATGCGGGGCTGCCCGATTCGGAGGAGTTTCGTCGTGAAATGGAACAGCTTGCTCAACAGGGACATGTTCGTGGATTCATTCTTTTTCATCAGGATATGCCTGTCTCCTATCTTTACTGCCCTGTCTCCAATGGTGTCCTGATCTATGCCTTTCTCGGATACGACCCCGGCTACATGAATTTTTCAGTAGGTACGATTCTGCAATGGCTTGCCCTGGAGCATCTATTTTGAGGAGCGTTTTTTTCGCTTTTTTGATTTTACGGAAGGACAGTCAGATCATAAAAAGCTATTTGCTACCCACAGTGTTCAGTGTGCAAACGTTTTTTTTCTGCGTAGCAATCTGCGCAACAAGTTTTTGTTGCATAGCCAGAGAGCCGTTGATGATTTTAGTAAATTAGCTGGCGACAAGCTGAATCAACTCGGGCTTAAGTCGAAGGTAAAAAAAATGATGCGATTCGGGATCTGATTTTTTTCCAGTGACAAATTCATTAGTCGATCTAGGCTGAAAGTTTTGTTTCGATACTATTTCTTCTGCTATATATATATAATATATAGAATAAAAAAGTGTAGAGTACGATTGAAGTTGATGGAAACGGCCTGATGCTGTTTCCCCCGGGATCGCTACCAATTAACGTGCGGTATTCCAGGTCGAACCTACATCCACCCCTGCCATTAGGCCCAGCGCTTCTCACTCATGGTTTATGGTTTTTTTGGAAGAGCCGTTTCGGCTAAAGCGACGAAGAAATTATCTTAAGCACAGCAGATAATCGGAAACGTTTAATACCAGGATAATGCCTACATCTTGATCCTATGGTATTCCGCTAGCAGTCAAGATGAGGCAATGGACTTCTCCGCACTGGGAGCGGTACCGCTTGACTGGACCCACGCTGGCTGAGCAGTCGTATCGACAGTTCGAACAAATACGTACAGTATTTCCTGGTCGGTGATAAACAACATCCTAGCGGTTATGCGCCTTTTTTTGTTCATCCGGGCGCACTTGTCCTACTGCTTGGGTAAAACCACCGTATGTCATATCCCGGTGCTGAGGTATGCGATACAGGCAGCGCCACTGTGCAAAAATCAGGCATTGCTGGCCGGCTTGTTCAAGCCGCTTCGGGAAGCCATAGGCAGGCGCAGTGTCGTGTTTTTCGAGGGCGTGCAAGCAGGTTCTCCTCTTGCCGAACTACTGCTATCGCCGAGCGGCCCGGTTCGCGATTTATTCCATGTGGTTCCTTATGGGCCAGCCTATCCACGACGTCTTATCGAACTTTCAGCAGGGGCGCAATTCGAGGATTATTTGCGGACGCTCGGGAGCAAGACCCGTGAAGATATTCGCCGCACACGCAAGAATTTCGAGTGAAAGCGAAAAACCCGGTCAGGATGATCCGTTACACCGAACCGGAGCAGGTTGACGAGTTGGCTGATGCCCTGGCGCAAATATCCCGCAAGACTTACCAGTACCACTTGCTCGGTCTCCAGCTTGAAAATACTCCCGAGCATTTCAACCAACTCCGTGCGGCGGCAACTTGCGGCTGGCTTCGGGCATACATTCTCTGGATTGGCGACACTCCGGTTGCCTTCGGGCTTGGTTACCATGACGGCTATACCTATTTCGGACACCACGTGGGTACGACCCCGACATATCCAAGCTGCAACCGGGTATTTACTTGCATACAGAAGTCATGGCTGATCTGTTGGCGGACGGCATTTGCCGCTTCGATTTCCTGCCTGGTGACAATTTGTACAAGCAAAGA
This sequence comes from uncultured beta proteobacterium, assembly GCA_963850515.1. Classification (GTDB taxonomy): domain Bacteria; phylum Pseudomonadota; class Gammaproteobacteria; order Burkholderiales; family Nitrosomonadaceae; genus Nitrosospira. The sequence continues at coordinate 174 of CAWKMH010000049.1, read as the reverse complement.
ATGTCAAACAAATTTCGAGAGGAAAGGCATTACTATCTGATTCCGCGGGCTGGCCAGGTACAGCTTATGCACATAGCCTGGTTGCAGCGAATCGATTTTCTGAAACGATTGGACGCTGGCTCGATAAAAGCGGATTGAAGGAGCGCATCAAGCATTTTATTCGTGCCACATGCG
>CAWKMH010000048.1:0-36169 GCA_963850515.1 uncultured beta proteobacterium | reverse complement strand
CGGTATCTTCCTGATCTATCGGAAAGCTATTGCTTTTTACCGCTATGCGGATTACGCTGGAATTTAGCGGTGTCGTGGATGTCGTGTCTCGTATGAACGCGCATAAGAACCATGAAGATCTGGTCGAGTCGCTAGTATCTTTCGGACGTTCACTGGTGCACCAGGAATCCCGGCGCCGCTTCCAAAACTACCTGGAAATGGCCATGTCTGATCATGCCGACTTTGCCGCCGCGGTGACCGTACGCGAGCATGTCCTCAACGTCGCGCTGTTGGCGGCATACGCGAATGGATCCTTCCCTAAGGTGCTGGCGGCGAATCTGCCGGGCGGACCGCCCGAGGTCGTCGCCAATCTGTTCCTGGGCCAACCTGAGATCAAGTGCGAAGGTGCCACGAATCTGCTTGTATTGACCTTGGCGACGTGGGGTCCGCTGCGTATCACCCTCGATGGTACGGAGCACGTTGCCCAGATCGCTAGCGAAATAGAGGCGACCATCAGACCGGTGTTTGCACCCGGTCGAAACTTGCAGCTGGATCCAGCGGCCGACGACATCGTCGTCCGCCGCTGGACGGCCTCGGTCACATCAGAGGGCACGCCGGCCAATGTCGTCTCCTACGTGGTCGGCGATCAGTTCAAGGCCCGGTTGAGCAGGCAATCAGGGTCGCCATTGCATTCCGGCTGATCAAGTTGCCCGCCATTGACGCGAGCTTCTTCTGGCCACTCGCGCGCCTTTCGACATCGGTCGCCGCCCGTGTGCGAGACGGTGTGTTACTGCTGGGCCTGAACGTCGAAAACGAGAGCGAATCGATCGTGGGCAACGTGGACGCACTGGTTGACTTCGCGCGCAGTAACGACGTCGCCGGTGTAGTCAACGCGGCCGCTACGGCGCTCCTGCTCGACGACTTGCATACGCGCATAGTCACCTCCGTTGAAAACGCGGGCGCGAGCCTGGACCGATTCTCGGTAACGCCCGCGGCGGGGCACTTTCAGGTGAGGCGGTACAGCGAGGAATGATCCGGCACCGTGAACTTCTCGTTCCTGGTTGTTCCGAGCATGTTCCACACCCGACCCGGCAAGTTTTTCACCTTCCTGCCTAAGAACAGGTGGGTGAACAGCCGCATCTGGCCTGCGCTCGAGTTCCACCTTGAGGGTGTCCACACCGACGTGGACCGGTCGTGGTGGGTAATCGTCCTCGAAGTGTTTCTCGGCGTCCTGACCGTCGGGTTCGCGACGCTCTACATCGAAGATCTGGTGAGTGCAGCCGCCGAGAACTTCAGTGGAAAGGTCAAAGCGGCCAAGTCAGGTGCACCGGCAGCCCGCGTTCGGCGAACGATCCCCCCACCGGGCGGTGTGGGCGTGCGGATCGGCGTCGAACAGTTCGAGATCACCACCGCAGGCACCTACTTCGGAATCTCCACTCGGGCGACCTCCACCCCGGTTGCTCTGCTCGGACCGACGGCGGTGCCGAGCAACTACGCAGGCGACGTCCTGCGCTACCTGATGCGGCTTCCGTCGGGAATATTAGAGGCTGACCCCGCACTGCACATCCGCTGGATACTCGAGGATAGGACCAACGACGTCCTCTTGGTCAACGAGGTGACGGCTGCGGGGCGGCTACGATTCGACTTTTTGCCAGCCGGGCGCGCCAACGCGAGCGAGTTCGGCATCATTGCGCGGCTGTACCGCCGACTGGGCCCTAATGTGACTGACGTGATCGAGTTGGGGACCACGTCCCTCCATGTGCAAATGCGCGGGCCGCTCCCGCCTCGTGCGTACGTTCGCTGGCGCTCCGAGGTGAAAAACCCGCAGATCACTGTCGACGAGGCTACCGACACATGGACCTACCTCGGTGAGGTGCGAGTGCAGCGGTGGTCGGAATGGCACCGCACCGACCTGCCCTGCCGCGCGGTCAACGCACCCAACGGCTACCGGTTTTCTGAACAGACCGCCGACCGACTGCCCTTTCCCCTGCGGCTTTTGGAGAGCCACCGCAAGGGTTTGTGCCCCTATTGCTTTTATGGCGGCCCAGCGGGGCTCAATGCGGCGTTGTGACTGTCGTGGTTCGTGCGCTCGGCGTTTCAAGGGCGATGACGGGGTATACCAGGATGGCGTTCTGCCGTTTCATTTTCCCGAGGCGAGTCAATGGGTTGACGTGTTTTTGAAGTTCCAGTCCCAGACCTGGCAATACCGATGATAAGACCGGACATCAAATTCATACCGAAAAAGCGGCGAAATATAAACCACCCAGACGCTTTTGCAGCCGATTTCCTTCAAGTCCGACAGGCTGCTAGCGCTACCTCACACGCTCCAATCGCAAATATTGGACTTCATTTGGCGAGCTGAAATGTACATGGACACCGCTTGCTGAAGATGTCATTGGCCGTTCGGGGTTCAGGCCATAAGACAGCAGCCGGATCATCAGCGACAAGGTTGCGCACTTGATAACGCACTGCAGGGTTGGCATCCAGCGGAACATTACCGGGAACCGCAAAGGTTTCCGGGCCCACTTGTTGATCTCGCAGATTCACGAATACGAGCAGAACGTTATCATCCTGCCACCTCGCGACTGAAAATATTGCCTCATTAAATCCGCCTCCCCGCTGTTTAGTCAGGAAGAAACGGTTGGTTGAACGCAATGCCGCATTCTGGCCACGCGCAGTATTAATCCTGCGGTACATCTCGAAGACCTTTGCATTGCTCCGGCTCCAATAGTCAGCAATGTTCTGCCATGAATATTGAAAATCCACCTTATTGCCAACCCCCAAGGGCTGGCTCATATACACCATTGGGGCGCCAGGAAGAGCCGCAGCAACGGCATAGCGTGACATCATCAGCCATGCATTCGGATTTCCTTCTTCATCATGACTCGTTCCATTGCGAAGAACTGGCGCGTTGTATCCATAAATATTTGCTTCCTGTTCGAGGCTGCGGACGAGTTGACTCATCGTAACGGCACTGTTTCTATATAACCAGTGGTCGACAGTGGTCAAGAGATCAAAGTGACGGGCGACGCGATAACGAATGGGATCGGGATCCAGAGCCTCGGCAAGAAAGATGAAATCCCACTTCTTCTGGCGAGTTTTGTTAATGATGTACTCCCAGGCCTGCGGAGGTAGTCCCTGAGCGAAGTCGGCCCTGATACCGTCCAGCTTGTTATCAGTCTTGTCGAGCCAGTAAGGGAAGAGATAAGCAAAGTAGTTCCAGATATTCTCAACCTCGAAATCATGACCACCGCCCGGATCGAGATCGGTATACAGGAGATCGCGCTCATCCTCGGCACTGCCACGGCTCGTATCATGTCCATGGCCGGGCTTTGGGCCTAGAGAAGAATAGTCGCCAAAGTACCAGTCAATCCCAGCGTCATACCATTGGTGCTCGCCCAAACGATCAGCCGGTGCGTACTCGGCAATATCCCTTTCATCACTTGCGTGGGAACGGTAGTTGGATTTGCTCGTACTCCATGACGGACGAGCACGGGCAACCGGCTGCCGCGCCTCATTTTGGGAAACAAGCCCTAGATCGGCTGCTCCTTGCCCAAAGATGACATCGCGTCCCGCATGGTTGAGTGCGACGTCGATGAAAACGTTCAAATCGAGGTCTTCAGCTTTTCCAACCAGATACCCAAACTCACGCAGAGCAGACTCAGAGGTGCCTCCTTCCGAAAGTCGCTCACTGACAGACCAGTAATCCCGTGCCGCGTAAGGGCTGCCTGGGGAGTAATTTTCCACACGCCGCCCCTGGTCCGGGTCCAGGCGTTCTTTTGTATTGGGGAATATAGGCATCAGCCAGAGTGTATTAAACCCCAGCGTGTTACGAACATAGTGAAGATTGAAAGGATCGTAACCATCCCGATCGTGATCGGTGAAGTCTTCGAGCGTACTGTGCTGCTGACCCGTCTCATCCGGCATGGCTTCCACCACATACGGATTGGTCTCGTAAAGCGTCAGGTTCAAGACTTTTCGCGGTGAAACGACAACGGCACAATCCCTTTGCATTTGACCATCAGTTTTGAAATCGTTATGCCAACGCCAAGGGCCATTACCAATACGGAACCTTCCAGTCAGCCTGTAGGCACCTGCTCGGGTTGCAGCCAGTGTTGTTTTATATAGCTCATTGTTGCCCACGCGGCCGACATGGATCATCGGATAGGTCATATAGTAGCTGCTGGGGAGGCCTGCATCATTTACATTCTCCCAGACCTTGGCGTGGTCTCGCCGATTCAGGTTCGTAAAGACTTCCACCTGCAGCTCCGATGGCGGGTGCCCATCGGCATTAACTTGAACTAACACATCGAAGGGAACGTGCTCGTTTCGATCCTCATCAAGAAAGTAATGGACCGTCCCATAATTTCCAGGTCTCGCGTCGCGCCACACCATATCATCCCGGACTGCCAGCTCTCCCATCCAGGGTTCCGCCTTCCCGACGGTCGGCAGCAAGAGGAAGATGCCGAGACCGAACAGAGCTGCTTTCAACAACCTGATGCATTTGGACTTCATGTTTCCTCCTCTGGATGAGAAACTCGGCCACCGCTTAAGAATAGACCAGGCACAAATTCCATTTCATGCTATCTGGGAGCCAACATCACGTAACTCATGGATGGGATCCATACCTCCACGTATCCGTCATTGTTGGTCCACTTATCTTCTACATGAAAACTGTAATCATGCAGCTTCGTGTTCCTCCAGGAAGTTTGCACCCATCGATGGGTCCAGGTCTCGGATTGGTTGATTCCGGCATGCCATTGTCGACTTTGATAATGTTGGGCAACCCCCGCCTCGTTGCAATGCGGTTGAGCGTGTTCACGACATCTTCTCCTTTCAGGCTCTGGCCTACCTCGATGGCCAGACTCTCTCTCGTATAGTTATCCACTACAGTCAGTGCTCGCAGCCGCCTGCCATCGAACAGTGCATCGGCAACGAAATCCATGCTCCAGATCTGATTGATTGCCGTAACAAAGTGTTTAGGCTGGCGCAGCCGCGCCGACTTGTTGCGCTTGGGACGCTTGAGCCGTAATGACAGCCCTTCCTCCCGGTAGAGCCGGTAAACACGCTTGTGATTATCCTTAAAGCCTTCCCGCTGTAACAGGACATGTACGCGCCGGTAACCGTAGTGCACGCGGGCGGCGGCAATTTCCTTGATGCGCATGAGCAGCAATGATGAATCACGGGCGCGAGACTTGTAGACATATACCGTGCGCGACAGCTTGAGCAATGCGCAGGTCTGCTCAAGCTGGCGCGGTAACGGTTGCGCAATTCATCAATCAGGATGCGCTTGCAGGAAGGCTTCAGAGCTTTTTTGACAACACATCCTGCAGCATGGTCTTGTCCAGGCTCAAGTCCGCGACCAGCCGCTTGAGCTTGGTATTCTCTTCTTCCAGTTGCTTCAGCCGTCTCAGCTCGGACGGCCCCAGCCCACCGTACTTCTTCTTCCAGTTATAAAACGTGGCATCACTGATGCCCATCTTCCTGCAGACCTCTTCAACCGGCGTGCCAAGCTCGGCCTGCTTTAGCGCAAACGCAATCTGCTGCTCCGTATACTTGCTCTTCTTCACGTCAGCAGATGTCCGGTACGTTCGAAAATTATTGTGTTACGGTCCTTGTAGCGATTGATGTACGGCCCCTTCGCAAGATTTTCATGAACCCAGATCAGGTTATTGATGGCCTTGTCATCAAGAAGTACGTTATAGAAGGAGGGATACCCTGGGTAGGCTGAAATAAATGCGTAAGCCAATTGGCGGTTGGGTGGAGGGCCGTAGTCGTGGTTTTCAACAAAGGTAAGTGCTTTCTCCCCATTGCGGGCTGCATATCCAGCCCCGTCCAAGGCGGCAAGGTTCCCCCCAAACTTGAAGTTGTCCGCCATTGCCGTATAGAGGCTCTGGTCAGTGACCGCCATGCCGGTATCGACGTATCCTTGCAACCGGTCTACATCTGACTCAACAACCTCGCCAAAATTGTATTTACCCCATGCATTGACGTTATTCAGGATATGGTCCTTCCAGAACCACTTCGGCACGTGCTTCGCCGCATCCCACCGATAGCCATCGAATCCCATATTGTTGGTTTTAACGAGATAAGCAAACAATTCCTGCCGTACATGCGGAGATTCTTGTGCCAGGTCCTCGAGTCCAAACAAAGAACCATTCTCAACCTGGTATTCATCATTCCAGTTCAAAATACTCCCGAAATGGTGAAAGTGTTCCGGACGAAACCGGTCGTACGTAAAACGATGGTCCTGGCACATATGGTTCATGACCATGTCTGCGTAAATGTGAAGCCCCGCCTGATGGGATGATTTGATGAGGCTGGCCAATTGCTGTTCGGATCCATGAGAACTATTGAAGATGGTAAAATCCTCCGGGTTATACCCTTTGCTTATCCCACACGATTTTTGGTGCGGCGAAATTAAAATAGCGGTATATCCTGCCGCCTGAATTTCGCCGATATTTTGCTTGATGAATTCCCAGTTCCAGGGAAACTGGGCGGGGGAGTTGGGATCGTGCTGAAGCTGAAGTATGACGCCGCCATGGCTGCCCCGCGGCCCTAAACCCAGTGACAGGACGACAATAATGAGAAATTGAATGATCTTCAAAGCGAAACGCGCTTTTTTTTATATGAGACAGCTCCGTGATCGTACAGTTGACAAGAAGCTCGATTTGAATTTACTCCTGACAGACCATCTATTCGTCGCTTCTAAATCATAGGCCCCGTCCGCGTTTACTCTGGCGAGATTGTTGGACTTCGTAAGCTCTTCTAACCTTATAGAACAATAGAAGATTTTCGCTGTTTTGCTTTTGCAAGAAGCTTAGAAATTCTGCACGTATGCATCATAGCCGCTGTCTTGACCTATGCGATCAATGGTAGGGTTAATGGTCAGTCTGCGGTAAAATCTGGGGAAAACACCATATCCGCTGCCTGAAATGCTACGACGCCGACTCAACAACAGCCATAATCTCTATTTAGCTATCAATCCGAAGAGCCGTCACATTTAAAATTGCAGGCGCGGGAAACTTCGGCTCTTTTTCGAAGCGGACGGTTCAGGTGTGCGTGGGCAACGCTGCAACACTGCTGACCGTCAGTGTCCTCGGGTTTGCACCATTATTCCTGGGAACAATAACAATACTCATGTCACCAATCTGGATTGTCATCCTGCCTTTTGCCGGCAGCCTCTGCGCGGCATTTTTGCCGTCTCACGCACGCAATGCGGCGGTTTGGCTCGCGGGCGCAGTTGCGCTTGCCTGCGTCACGCTGACGTTTCAGCTCTACCCGCAGGTGGTCAGCGAGGGCGTGGTGCGCGCAGTTTTGCCCTGGGTGCCGGAACTCGGCCTGAATTTTACGTTTCGCGTAGATGGTTTCGCGTGGCTGTTTGCCATGCTGGTGTCCGTGATGGGGGCGCTGGTCATACTGTACGCGCGCTACTACATGGCGGTGCAAGATCCCGTGCCGCGTTTTTTTGCGTTCTTTCTGGCTTTCATGGGCGCCATGCTCGGGGTTGTACTCTCGGGTAATCTCATTCAGCTAGTGGTTTTCTGGGAACTGACCAGCCTGACTTCATTCATGCTCATCGCTTACTGGTACCACCGGGTGGATGCGCGCCGGGGCGCGCGCATGGCGCTCACCGTGACAGCGGCCGGTGGTTTATGCCTGCTTGCGGGCATGCTGATACTGGGGCATATCGTCGGCAGTTATGACCTGGATGTCGTGCTGGCTTCGGGTGATCTCATTCGCGCGGATGTATGGTATCTGCCTGCGCTGGTCCTGGTCGCACTGGGCGCACTCACCAAAAGCGCCCAATTTCCGTTTCACTTCTGGCTGCCGCACGCGATGGCAGCGCCGACGCCGGTATCTGTTTACCTTCATTCGGCGACCATGGTCAAGGCAGGGGTATTTCTACTGGTGCGGCTCTGGCCTGTGCTCGCCGGTACGCAAGCCTGGTTCTGGATCATTGGCACCTCGGGCCTTATTACGCTTGTGCTGGGCGCCTATGCGGCGATCTTCCAGCGGGACATGAAGGGCGTGCTGGCGTATTCGACCATCAGCCATCTGGGGCTGATCACGCTGCTGCTCGGGCTGAATAGCTCGCTGGCATTGATCGCAGCTATTTTTCATATCATGAACCATGCAACGTTCAAAGCGTCGCTATTCATGGCAGCCGGCATGGTCGACCACGAAACCGGCACGCGAGACCTTACGCCGGCTGAGCGGGTTATATCGCGCCATGCCCATCACCGCGACGCTGGCCATGGTTGCGGCGGCATCGATGGCGGGCGTCCCGCTGCTGAACGGCTTTCTTTCAAAAGAAATGTTCTTCGCGGAGACGGTATTTGTCAGCGGCCATCCGGTCACGCGTATTGGCTTGCCAGTGCTGGCCGTGATCTGGGGAATATTCAGCGTTGCGTATTCGTTGCGTTTTATCTTGCAGGTATTTTTCGGACCCCCTGCGCAGGATTTACCGAGAAAGCCGCACGAGCCGCCCCGCTGGATGCTGCTGCCCAGCGCACTGCTTGTACTGGCTTGCCTGGTGGTAGGCATGTTTCCAGCCGCGACCATGGGACCCTTCCTGGATACGGCGGCGCGCTCCGTGCTGGGCGCATACATGCCGTCCTATAGCCTGGCGGTCTGGCATGGGCTGAATCTCCCGCTGGTGATGAGCCTGGTGGCGATGGTTGGCGGAACTCGGGCTCTATCTGGCGCTCGGCAAATACCAGCAGGGCGCGGCGGTAGTACCGTTGATCAACCGCTTCGACGGCAGGCGCCTTTTTGAATTTGTGATCCAGAAGCTCGACGCGTTGGCGGCGTGGCTGATGCGGTGGCTCTCGACAGAACGTTTGCAAGTCCAGTTGCTGCTCCTGATTTGCGCGGTGTTCGCGATTGCATTGGTACCATTGCACAAGAGGGCTGCCGGCGGGCAATATGGCCGGGTCGGCGTTCCAGCCGGCTTTTGCGCTGATGTGGCTGGTCGGCGCGGCCTGTGCGATCGGTGCCGCGACCCAGGCCAAATACCATCGTCTTGCTGCGCTGAGCCTGGCAGGCGGCGCAGGGCTCGCCACGGCCATGACGTTCGTCTGGTTTTCGGCGCCCGACCTGGCCCTGACGCAACTCGTCGTGGAGGTCGTGACGGTTGTCCTGATCCTGCTGGGCCTGCGCTGGCTTCCGCCCCGGTATGCCTGGATCGATGATGCACTGGATCCATTTGGGGCGCGGGTGCGGGCGCGCAGCCGGCGCTTGCGGGACCTGGCGCTCGCAAGCATTGCCGGGGCCAGCCTGGCCATGTTGAGCTATGCGGTACTGACGCGGCAGGCTGGAGAAGGCATCTCCCATTTCTTCATCGAAAATTCGCTGCCGCTGGGTGGCGGCGCCAATGTGATCAATGTGATACTCGTCGATTTCCGCGGTTTCGATACGCTGGGTGAAATTACGGTGGTTGGAATCGTTGCGCTGACCGTATTCGCTCTGCTGCGGCGGTTCCGCCCCGCGCCGGAGAGCATGGAGCCGCCATCCCAGCAGCGTGAGCAGGATGCGCATGCGGGCATGGCCGCGCCGGACCCGCATGCGCCGCTGCCGCCGGGCCCGATGATGGTGCCGGGTACGCTCGTCCAACTGCTGCTGCCGGTCGCCGGCATGGTATCGGTCTTTTTCCTGCTGCGCGGGCACAATGAGCCCGGCGGAGGGTTCGTGGGCGGGCTGATCATGGCGACGGCAATTATCCTGCAATACCTCGTCGGCGGCACGGCCTGGGCGGAATCGCGCACGCGCATTCGCCCACAATACTGGATCGGGGCAGGGCTTTTGTGCGCGGCGGGCGCGGGTATATCGGCATGGGTGGCAACGCGCCCATTTCTCTCAGCCCTGGCGTGGCACGAAACTTTGCCGGTAATCGGCGAACTGCATCTTTCCACGGTACTGCTGTTCGACCTGGGCGTCTATTTTCTGGTGATTGGATCAACGGTGCTGATCCTGGTGGCGCTCGCGCACCAATCGTTACGCGCCCATCGGAAAAGCGCGGCCCAGGCACGGCCCGAGGCAGCCACGGACGGCGTGGCAGCGCTTCCGGCGCCGGCGGGACCGGAGGGCTTGATGGAAATTGTCTACGCTCTCGCGATTGGCGTGCTGACCGGATCCGGCGTATGGCTGCTGCTGCGGCCGCGTACCTTTCAGGTCATCATGGGGCTCTCCCTGCTGTCCTATGCGGTCAATCTGTTCATTTTCGGCATGGGGCGGCTGGCTGTCCATCTCCCGCCCATCATTACCACGCTCGACCCCGACCCATCCCGCTTTGACGATCCTGTGCCCCAGGCGCTGGTGCTGACAGCAATCGTGATCAGTTTTGCCACGACGGCACTGTTTCTGGTTGTCTTGCTCGCATCGCGGGGCTTGACCGGCACGGATCACGTCGATGGCGAGGAGGAACCTGAACCGTGAGCTGGCTACAGCATTTGCCGGTATTACCGGTAGTCATACCGCTCGTGGCGGGAGCGGTAATGTTGCTGTTTGCCGAATCCCGGCGCACCACCCGCACGTTCATCGCACTCGGCGCCACGCTGGCGAACCTCACGGTGGCGGCCTTGCTCGTATATATGGCCAATCGCGGCATGCCGGAGATCTGGCCGGAAGGAATCGCGGTGTATCTGCTGGGCGGCTGGCAGGCGCCGTTTGGTATCGTGCTGGTAGCGGATCGGCTGTCTGCTGTGATGCTGATGCTGACCGCGGTACTGGCACTCGCATCGCTGGTATATGCGCTGGCGCGCTGGAAACGGATGGGGCCTCATTTCCAGTCACTGTTCCAGTTCCTGATCATGGGCGTGAATGGCGCTTTTCTGACCGGCGACCTGTTCAACCTGTTCGTGTTTGTCGAAGTGTTGCTGGCCGCGTCCTATGGTTTGCTCCTGCATGGCCTGGGTGCTGCTCGCGTCAAGGCAGGCTTGCACTACATCGCCATCAATCTGGCGGCTTCGCTTGTTTTTCTGATTGGCGTCGCGCTGATTTATGGCGCAAGCGGAACGCTGAACATGGCGGATCTGGCCGTGCGCGTGCCGGGACTGGACGACGGCGACCGTATTTTATTCGAAGCGGGTGCTGCGATCCTGGGCGTGGCATTTCTGGTCAAGGCTGGGGCATGGCCATTGAACTTCTGGCTGCCCGCGGCTTATGGCGCGGCGGCGGCGCCGGTGGCGGCCGCCTTTTCAATCCTGACCAAGGTAGGGATTTATGCGCTGCTGCGATTGGGGTCGCTGCTGTCTGTCTCGGGCGCACCTGCACCGTTTAACGATGGGTGGCTGTTCGGCATCGGCATGGTCACGCTTGCACTCGGTACCGCGGGCATGCTGAGCGTGCAGCAACCACAGCGGTTGGCGGCGTATTGCGTCATCGTGTCAGCCGGCACGCTATTGGCGGCGCTCGGGTTGGGGGGGGAGGGGATGAAAGGCGCGGCGATGTTTTACCTGGTCAGTTCTGTGTTGGCGACCGGCGCTTTTTTCATGCTGAGCGAAATGATCGAGCGTACCCAGCGATTTGGCGACAACGCGATAGACGTTTCGCTGGAATCATTCGGCCTCGACGATCCGCTCGACCCCGACCGTCCGGATGAGGTGGTGGGTATTGTACTACCCGCAGCCATGGCGTTTCTGGGTCTGAGCTTCGTATCGTGTGCGCTGCTGGTAACGGGACTGCCGCCGCTGTCCGGCTTCGTCGGCAAATTCATGATTCTTTCGGCCGCGCTGGGAACCGCGCCGCTCGAGACCGTGCCGGCATCGACCTGGGCGTTATGGGCGGCGATACTAGGGTCCGGGCTGGCCGGTATCATTGCATTGTGCAGAATGGGCATGCGCCTGTTCTGGAGTTCGGATGAGATCGTTACACCGCGGCTGCATCTGACCGAAGCGGCCCCGGTGGCCGTGTTGCTGCTGCTGAGCATGGGGCTCACGGCGGGAGCCGGACCGGCTGCCAGTTATCTCGCACTTACCGAGATTTCGTTGTCGTCACCGCAAATATACATTGATGCCGTGCTGGGGAACGGCCTTTTATCATCCCCGTCAAATGGGGCGGGGGAACCTGAGCGATGAAACGATGGCCATCTCTATCGCTGTTTACGATAGTTCTGTTCGCGATCTGGCTACTGCTCAATGATTCGCTGGCGCCGGGCCAGATCCTGCTGGGCCTCGCAATGACGATAACCGTCTCCCTTGCGACCGCTGCGATGCTGCGATCGCGCGCGCGTCCCGGTCACCTCCTGGTTGCGGTCAAGCTGATGTTCGTTGTGTTGCTTGATATTACCCTCTCCAATATCGCGGTTGCACGCATTATTTTCGGGTCGGCGAAAGCACGCTCGAATTCCGGCTTCATGCAAATCCCTATTGATATGCGCGATCCGTATGGCCTCGCCACGCTTGCCTGTATAGTGACTGCGACACCCGGCACCATCTGGGCGGGCCTGGCGCCGGATGGTGCTACCTTGACGATCCATGTCCTCGACCTGCAAGATGAGGAGGCCTGGGTCCGTACGATCAAAGACCGTTATGAACGTCCACTGATGGAGATCTTCGAATGAATACCCTGTTACCCTGGGCCGTATCTTTCGCGCTGATTGCTTTTGCACTGGCCATGATTTGCGCGGCTATCCGGCTATTGCGCGGGCCGGCTGCGGAAGACCGCGTGCTGGCGCTTGATACGCTCTATGTTAATTCCATGCTGACTGTACTGACGCTCGGTATCCAGTTCGGGTCCAGAATATATTTCGATATCGCCCTGCTGATTGCGCTGTTCGGCTTTGTCGGTTCGGCTGCCATGGCAAAATTTCTGCTGCGCGGAGAGGTAATCGAGTCATGATGACGGCGGATATTCCCGTATGGGCGGATGTGCTGGCTTCCTTGCTGCTGATCTCGGGCGCGGTGCTCGCGCTGACGGGCTCCTTCGGCCTGCTCAGGCTGCCTGATCTGTTTTCGCGGATACATGCGCCTACCATGGGCAATACGCTCGGCCTCGGTTGCGTATTGCTGGCATCGATATTGATCGCTTCCTTGCATGCGCAACGGTTCGTCTTTCAGGAACTGCTGATTTCGCTATTTGTCGTAACGACATCTCCGGTGACCTCGATGCTGCTCATACGGGCGGGAATATACCGGGACCGCAGAGATGCGCGCAAAAATGCGATGGGCCAGCCGAGCGAGGCGCTTAAGCAAATCCAGCGGATGCAATAATGCCGCGAGTCGGATTGAAGCTCAAGCGCCACGATGCTTGAGCTTTACTGACGCAGCCAATAGGTTATGCCGCCGAAATCAACGGGACGGAAGGGTACTTCACCCGTATTCGCCGTACCCGGCAGTGTTGGTACGGCTTTTTTATATTCCTCCAGGTAACTGTCGCGAACCAGGTCCGAGCCCGGTTCATAGGTCGAAACCGTGGCGGCGGCTTCAACGTTTCTCTCCAGTATTTTCAGCGCCTTCAGCTCTTTCGAATATTCATCGGAACAGTGGTAATTCAGTTCCTGTTCCAGCCGTTTGATACGCGTGAACAATTCCTTGGTAGTAATTATGTTTTCGGTATTGATGATGGCCCTGGATTCCATGGATTTGTTTTTCCTTGTTCATCAAAAGACAAAGACGGTGTCGAGAGTTTTTTCGATCGCTTAATGGTACGGGCCCGCATGGGCAAGTGATCTCTTCGAATCCGTGAGGATGCCTGACCTCGCGAGTGTCGTTTAGTTGTTTGCAACCTGATAAAGTATATACGCTACAAGCACAAAAACGTTCTTTCCATCTCAACCTGTTCCAAGCTTCGACAGGAGAAACAACATGACCAACAAGGCCATTTACGTGCAGCCAGGCGGGGGATTTGACCGTGTAACGCTGGGCACAAGCGATCCTTTGCCGCCGAAACCGGGCGAGATCACTGTCCGCATCCAGGCGAGTTCGCTTAATTATCATGATTACGCAGTGGTCAGCGGGATGTGGGCGCCCTCCGTTCCGCGTATCCCCATGTCGGATGGAGCGGGAGAGGTTGTCGCGACGGGTGAAGGCGTGACTGAATTCGCGCCGGGCGATCATGTCGTCAGTACTTTCTGTCCGATGTGGCTGGAGGGTGAATCTGAGATTGATGATATGAGCACTGTTCCAGGCGATGGCATCGATGGTTTTGCGCGCCAGCAGGTAACCATGCCTGTCACCGCGTTCACCCGTGCGCCCAAGGGATATAGCCACGCCGAGGCGGCCACGCTTACCTGCGCGGGATTGACAGCCTGGCGGGCATTGATGGTGGATGGCGCATTGAAGCCCGGCGAGACCGTGCTGATCCAGGGCACCGGCGGCGTTTCGGTATTTGCTTTGCAATTCGCCAAGATGGCGGGCGCGACGGTAATCGCCACCTCATCCAGCGATGAGAAGCTTGGTCGATTGGAAGCGCTAGGCGCAGACTACCTGATCAACTATCGGAAAGACCAGAATTGGGGCGACTCGGTGCGCCGGTTGACCGCGGGTCGCGGGGTCGATCATGTCATCGAGGTAGGTGGACCGTCGACATTGGCGCAATCCATGGTAGCGGCACGCATCGGCGGGCACATCGCCATTATCGGCATCCTTTCCGGCGTGACGGGAACGCTGCCGTTGCTCCCGGTTCTCACGCGCCAGTTATGCCTCAAGGGACTGGTCGTCGGCAACCGCCGCCACCAGATGGAAATGATCCGCGCCATTGATGCTAACGGAATGCGACCGATAATCGATCGGCATTTTCCGCTGGAACAAATTGTCGAGGCTTTCCGCTATCAGGAATCCAACCGGCACTTCGGCAAGATATGTCTTGATATTTGAGCTTCCTCTCATTTTGGCATATAAAAAATGAAAAAAGAAGTTGTCATCATCGGCGGCGGCTTTGCAGGGCTTAACCTGGTGAAGTACCTGGCTGAAGAGCCCGATTTTCATGTCACGCTTGTCGATATGAATAATTACAACCTCTTTCCGCCGCTTTTGTATCAGGTCGCGACGGGTTTTCTTGAGGTATCCAATATCTGTTACCCATTTCGCAAATTTTTTCATGGCAGAAGGAACGTAAGTTTCCGCCTGGGCGACCTGCAAAAGGTAATTGCGGAAGACAACAAGGTTCTCTTGTCCACCGGAGAGTTGTCTTATGATTATCTTGTTCTCGCGACCGGCACGGAGACCAATTATTTTGGAATGGAAAACATCCGCAAGGCCGCGCTACCGATGAAAACAGTGGACGATGCAATAGAAATCCGCAACGACATGATCCAGAAAATGGAGGAGGCAACGGTTGCCGCCGACGCGCAAAAGGTGCGGCTTTCTGTGGTCATCGCGGGTGGCGGGCCCACCGGGGTTGAAATTGCGGGCATGTTTGCGGAGATGCGCGAGAATATCCTCCATCAGGATTATCCGGAACTGGCCGGCCACGAAGTGGATATCTATCTTGTGGATGCATCGCCCGGGCTGCTGGCGTCAATGAGCGAAAAATCACAGCAATATGCTTATGACAGGCTAGTTGAAATGGGCGTGAAAGTACGGCTGAACAAACTGGTGAAAGATTATGTAGACAATGCCGTCATCTTTGCTGATGGCGAAACGATCAAGACCCGAATCCTGCTCTGGACCGCAGGGGTAACCGCAAAAGTGTTCGACGGCATTCCGCCGGATTGTTATGGTCGCGGCAACCGGCTTCGGGTGGACGAGCATAACAAGGTGAAGGGCGTCTCGAATATCTTTGCTATCGGCGATACCTGCCTGATGGTTACCGACGGGAATTTTCCGCAGGGCCACCCGCAACTGGCGCAGGTAGCGCTTCAGCAGGGTAAAAACCTGGCCGCTAACCTGCTTGCCGCATTGTATGGAAGACCGTTAAAGCCGTTTTTCTATCATGACAAGGGTTCGATGGCCATTATCGGGCGAAATAAAGCCGTTGCAGACCTTCCCAAGCCCGAAATGCACTTCAACGGTTTGGCTGCCTGGGTGACATGGCTGTTCGTACATCTTTTTTCCTTGATTACCTATCGAAACAGGGTAATGACCTTATTCAACTGGGGAGTCGCTTACTTTACCAAGGACCAATCGTTGAGGATGATAATCAGGCCAGCGGCAAATCCGGGGCGCAAGAAGTAGCCCGAGCAAAAGCGCTTCAACGATAAAAATTGGTTTATCAGTCGGCCAGATTTTTCACCCAGGCGACATAGTGGTCCATCCAGTTTTGCAGGAATTTTCTGGTATCTTCAATCCCGATGTCTCCGTGTCTCGTCGAACAATCCTTCTTTTACATGGATAAACGCTTCAGGCTGGCCGAGCGTCGGTACATCCAGGTAAGCGAGGGTATTGCGCAGGTGCTGTTGCGCCATGGCTGTGCCTGGCGCGCCAATGGAGGCGCCCATCACGCCCGCGGGTTTGCCGGCCCAGGCATTCTCCCCGTAAGGACGCGAGGCATGATCGATCGCATTCTTGAGTACGCCCGGCATCGAACGGTTGTATTCGGGCGTGACGAACAGAAGCCCGTGGGCATTCGTAATTTCGCTCTTCAATCGCTTGACTGACGCGTGCCTGGTTTCCATCGTCGTCCTGGTTGTAGAGCGGCAGATCGCCGATCAGGGATTGTTTGAAAGTAAGCTCCGGCGGAGCCAGTCGCATCACTGCGGCAGCCAGTTTGCGGTTGAACGAATCACGGCGAAGGCTGCCGATCACTATCGCAATGCGATATTGGCTCATGTGAGATTTCCTTATGAAAAATTGCAGAAAATGAATATACGTGTTTCGCGTTCAGCAACCATACCTTGGAGACACCTCGAATATACCAAACTTGACTAGCTGCTGGCGTTGGTCTAATAGTTAAAAAGGCTATCCAATGATAACGTTCTTTGTATCCATAATATAGCAGCAAAAAAATCACGGAACCTCATTCGGCCGCACTCCAGCGGCTGGCGCCGGCGCAGGGGCAATATCTGGATTCAGGAACTGATGAGCCAGTGGCATGGCCAGAGTTGCGTTAATTATTCATCTTATCGGGAGAATTAGAATGCTGGGTGATGAAAAATCGGTAGTCCTGTCGTTCGACGACGGGCCAGCGCCCCTGGCAGCACTTGAAAGCATCCTGCAGACGCTGCGACAGGAGGAAATCAAGGCGGAGTTTTATGTTCTGGGCGACGAGGTAAGGCAATATCCTGAAGCGGCAAGAATGATTGTCGATCAGGGGCATGACATCCAGAACCATTCCTGGAGCCATTCGGATCTTGAACAGGCGACGGAACAAAGCGTGCGCAGTGAACTGGAACGCACCCAGAACATTATCGAGAAAACTACCGGCGTAACGCCGACTAAAATCCGTCCGCCATACGGGGCGGGGGGATTCCGTGGTCACCTCGATCCGGAGTTGGTCGAGGTGGCACGGGATCTATCCCTGGCGATCGTAACCTGGGACATCGATACCGAGGATTGGAAAGCACCTCAAGGTCTGGGACCGGAAAAAATAAACAATATCGAGAGTCAGTTCGAGCAACAGCCGCGTAGGGAATCCTTCAGTATCCTCATGCACGTGCAAGCAGGGACTGCCAGGGATCTGCCGGCTTTTATCTCCCGGCTGAGGGAATGGGGATTTACCATTGCGGAACCGTAATGGACCCCAGTGACGAGTGTCAGCGGGCGCATCATGGGCGCCGGGATGACGCCTTCTGCGGCTCCGCATTGTTGTCATTGTTGTCTATGCTGTCATCAAGCCCTGTGATCGCGGCTGGGCAGGAAAACCGGGAATATGATTGCAGGCCGGATATCAAATATGAGTGCACCATAGACCAGTGCGAAAAGATAGTCAGCGATTTCCAGCATGCCGAGTGGTTCGCCTACAGCACGACAACCGGCGAGTTATCGGCTTGCCTATGGACGAACTGCTACGCAGCCAAGGCGACTGTATTCAGGGATCCGGCCTCGGGTGACCTTACGGCGATCGGTAAGCTGATACCCACTGCGCATCCCGGAAATGAGCCGATAATCGTTTCATTGACAATCGGCAACGGAAATAATGACGATACCGGCAACTTTACCGCTGTCTGGGGTATCGTAACGAGGGGTTGACGTTCGACATGGGTAAGTGCGCGGTTCGAAAATCTCGCTGAGGCCGGTCAGCCCCTAATTTACTTACAACGCGCGCGTTTTGCTGCAGGGTTCGAATGCCGGCCTTGGGGGTTTCCTGGCTCGCGTAAGGCTTCCCTTTTCGCTCACGCAAGCTTTCGGAATTGTAGTTTCCGCACGCGAGCGCGTGCCTGGGCCTGTGTCCCAAATATAGGTGCGATCAACACACTGGCAAACAGGAGGCGGATTTTCATAGGACTCCATAATGTATACTTCGCCTGCGCGCAATATCCGATCTGCATGACATGCGCTGCGTTTCACGGGTAACACTGGGAATGTTTTACGGAGGCATTCCGGGCGAGTGTTAACTTTCCCACATAAGACGGAATCGTTAGCCCTATCCCACTACTCTTGGCGGCAATGGTACTAGCAATTTCGTTCCTAGGAACTATACTGGGTGGTCAGTGGTGCTAAGAAGCCGGTAAAGAACGACATGAAGCGGGCCCCTAGATCAGGTTTAACGCCACTCATTTTAGTTACTCGCATTAAGGAGGAATTGGCCGAGTTGATGTTTCGTTGTGCGAGAAAATTTCTCACTCTTTAAATCGCTTCTAGCAACACTTTCCCTACAAGTGGCTTACTAAAGGATTGAGGAGATTGAAATGGAAAAATACGAACCTGAATTTACAATTACCATCACATATGACAACTTCCTCACCCGTTCCGAGATATTTCTTTCTATAGTACTTCTATAGTACCTATAGTACAAATGGCAGCTAGGTCACCTCGCCGCACCGTACGGTTCATAATGAGCGAGGTTGAGACGCCCTGGAATAGCGGACGTCGAATAGCGGAACTAGGGAGGAAGTCATGCTAGGAGCACCTAGAATCATAGGCGACCTGTCGCAATGTTCATTGGCAATGGAATTTGAACAATTGGTTCCAGGCGCTACGGTGCACGTACAGACGGTACAGGGCGACCCCATAGACGAATGGCCGGTAACATGCACGAGGCAGGTCTTTGATTTTCATCCCGGGCGGAACCTTACGGGGGGGACCGTGGTTCAGGCCGTGCAGTCCCAACCGGGAGCCGGAGGGTTCCCCTCAATCGCGAAACCAGTAAGTGGTCGGCCCGCTGTTACTGCCCTTAACAACGTGTCGTTTGCTCAACCTCTGTACGAGTGCGCGGAGTGCCTAATGCTTTCAAATGGGTTCTCGGGTGCTCGCGTCAAAGTTTTTAGCCACGACACCGAGCCGCTCGGCGAGAGCGTCGTTTTGCCGAGTGGCTTCGCTCACGTCGACTTGAACCGCCCACTCGCAGTCGAGGATGTTCTCAGTGTCATTCAGACCGCATGTACAAGGGATGGCGCACCGATTATCTCGGCGCCGACTCCAGTTCCCGGTAGTCGTCCCGGGTCGCTTTCCCAGATAGTCGTGCCTCAGACCGAGGTTGACGACGTGAAAGCGTGCGAGATGACTCTTAACATCCGTAAGATCATGCCCGGCTCTTTTATAATCCTGAGACGCAGGAAGAAAAATGGCACTACTACCGAAGTCATTGGCCCTGTTTGCGTCTCCATGCCCCGACTTATTCGATACCAACGATTTGAATACCTAGAGGAGCTGGTTATCGAAACCCGTCTGGGTCGGTGCAAGCCGTTTTCCAACATGGCTGTGACCAAGATCGTGGGTGCGACACCAACAAACCCGCCGGGGTTACCCAGTTGTGTCGGCGCAGACGCCAGGGACATTACCTTACACAATCTAAGTGTCGGTGCATTGGTAGAAATCAGCATCACCACGAGCAGCTACTCCATCAAGATACTCTCCGGGGCGAGTGAAACTACGGATCGTTTCCCATTTTCGCCAGGTAGTCCCAGTCAGATTAAGCTCGAGGCAGGTGCGATCATCACGGTGCGGCAAAACCTCGGTGGTGGTCCCAACGACTGGAGCCAAGCCAATTGGATTAATGTGCTGACGACTGAGCCAGGCATACCCAAACCTTATTTACCCGTCGATGGTTCCATCATCCCCAACTCAGCCCCTACGTTGCTTTGGAAGGATACTGGAGAAGAGCGGTGTAATTACGCAACACGATTTCACTTGCAAATTATGGATGACGTTGGGCATCGTGTCTTCGAGAACGAACATGTAACTTCACCAAGTGCTTATGTAGAAGGATATCTACAATCTGGAATCACGTATTCTTGGAGGGTTCGTGCCTATCACAAAAAATCCGGGCCCTCGACGTGGTCGGATACGTTGCACTTCACAACTCCAGGCATGACAGCGAAGCGCGTCGACCCCAGCATCCCCCACAAGCCAGGCGATCAACTTTTTCTTCTCTGCGAAGAATGCATGGGCGTTTACTCGCCGGCAGAGTCGCGGGGGTCCGACCTTACAAACGCCATAGCGAATGCAAAAGCTCGATCTCCGTCTTGTGAATATACGAAATATACCGCTGGGGAATGCAAGCAGATCGGAAGGTAAAAGAGGAGAAAACAGCGAAACCGCCTTCGTAGCCCCTCGGATCCCATAGATGGGCGATAGAACCTCTGCTGTACATGTCTGCCACATCCGTCACAACACCAGCAGAACAAGAGTCGTACTTGGCAGGGCATTACTAAGTGGACCAAGCCGCCGTGTGAGTTATTGGTTCGAGCAGTTCATCATTTCTTCGCGAATTAAAGAATGGCGCTGGATGTTCTAAGCACAAGGCTGATTGTCGAGGACGCAGGCGCGAGTTGAGACTCCCAATTACACGATTTTTTTCGAAGTGTTCCCGAAGTGCCCCACACGAGTTGAAAGCAGTTGGCGTAAACAGCACCCGAAGAGCCTGCTCGTAGGTGTGAAAAAAAAAGCGGCCGTGTCTTGATTAGCGCACCCTTCAGTTGCTTATTCTTGACATTGTGCATCAGTTCGTTATCGATCATCTCAAGCATATGCTCATGAAAGGGAATTTCAAAATCGATGTACTCCTTATCAAATGCATCCCCTCTCAGTGGTCTCAGTTTTGCAATATTTTTGTCTGCGCGTGATTTCAATACCTGACTGTTGGCATTTTCCCGTGGCGTAATTCCAAGCCGCGTAATCAGTTCAGTTAGCGATTCAAGTGCCGTTGTATGATCAGCAACCATCCGTTGCGCGAAAAACCGTACTTCCGCGCTGGATGACTTGAACTGAGCAAGCTTGCCGGACTCAGATATCTAAGGCATGCGCTGCGGTGATGATGGCAGCGATTTGATGATCATTCAGTGCTGGTTGTGCCTGGGCCTGTGTCCAAAATTTAGGTGCGATCAACGCACTGGCAAACAGGAGGAAAATCTTCATAGGACCTCCACAATGTAAATTCATAGGCGCCGGCAATAACCGACTTGTATGAGAGTGGTTGTGTTGCACGGATAAGGCGGAGACGGGTATGTTTTACCCAGCCATTCCGGGGAAGTCTGTTAACTGTCCCACATAAAGCGGAATCGTTAGTCCTAAAGCGCTACTAGTCGCGGTAATGGCACTAGCAATTTCGTTCGTATGAACTATACTTTGGTGTCAGCAGTACTAGAAACCGGTTAAGAACGATATGAAGCGGGGCCTATCAGGTTTAACGGCACTCATTTTCTAGTTACTCGCATTTACTCGCATTAAGGAGGAATTGCCGAGTTAAGGTTTCGTTGTGCAAGAAAATTTCTCACTCTTTAAATCGCTTCTAGTAACGTTTCCCTGCGAGTGTCCAACTAAAGATTGAGGAGACTGAAATGGAAGAATACGAACCTGAGTTTACAATTACCATCACGTATGACAACTTCCTCACCCGTTTCGATTTAAATGAAATCCTGTCTTGGATTGACACGCTAATCGAAGATGAGCTTTTGTCTAGGTGGCACCCTCATTTATTCCTGCCCCCGTTTTATTTATTTCCCCTTCGGAAAGCCTCGGATCTTTCTTTCATAGGAATTAGGTCCACCGATAAAGGTGCCCTCACGCTGAACGTTGCCTTTAGCACTGCAGTGGCGGTTTATGTCGGACGCCGTTTCAAACCAGGTGTGGGTAAGAGTTTTTTAGCTGATCAGTTTGAACTTACTGGGGGGGTTGCCAACGGCGTGATTGAGCCCATCATGACGAGAATAAACGAGTGGACTACGCAATATGTGCCGAAACAACGGGAGTTAGGGGGGCAAGTTACCGATATTCAAGTAAAGAGGTGCCCCGTTAAACGAAAGAACGGAAAGAACGGAAAGAACGGGAATTCGAAAATGGTATAGCAGTAACGATACGATTGCATCGTAAAAAATTTTATGGCTGGGTGCGTGATAGGATTTTGGGAGGATTAATCCATCTCTCCTAGGGCTAGCCCTAGTGATGCAGCTACAGATGAAGTCGCTCATACTGTTCGTTATGACACAGTCGAGCTTGCCTGAAGCAGGAAAGGAACATCCCCTGCTGCGTTAGACGCCCTTTGCAGAATGCTCCATCGTTTGGGTATACCGTAATGCTAATACTCGGTTCCACGCTCAGTAGCGTTTATCCTCCCGCTATTGCACCTCTCTAATTGTCCAATAAGCATAATCGGGCGTATCACTTTAACGAGGTGCTGGTAGTCGGCCGGGTTCTTCATATATCCATTTATAAAGAACCAGCCCCAAGCGACGGATGCTTTATAAACCCATCAGGTAGCTCATAAAAAACTTTTGAACATCAACTCATGAGGCGGGAACCCGATGTGTAAACGAATTTGCTCAGGTATCCTCATTGCAATGGTGTACTTGTTGGGGCACTGTTTTGCCGCTACGGCGCTTGCCCAGGCTGCAGCGCCCGAAGCTGCAACGCAACCGAATCTGTATAAGGTTACTGGCCAGGATGTGCATATCGTTTATTCGACCACGAGTTTGAGCGGTGAATCGCGGCTGTATTATCGAGATAAGCGACTGAGCCTGCGTTTCGCGGGGGATGAGGTTCGCGTGCTGGCCACCGAGATTGGTCAGCAGATCACCGTTACACTGGAAGTAGTCCCTGACTCTAAAAGCGTTACGCTGACGCTGCTGATACCGGACATCAATCTGAAAAACGACCCGATCAAGTTCAAAACCGCGGCAATTTTTACCACCCACCATGACAGCATCGGCGGCCCTCGTCTCGTTTCCGGTCAGCTCCAAAGCTACACCACTAGCAAATTGTCCGGTGAAGCAAGCCATGTTGCCTTCTTGCAATCGGGGCAATCCGGCGTCATCGGGGAAGTAACACTCTCACCAACGTGTCCGGTGCAACGTCCGGGACAGGAGTGTGTGAAACCATTCGCCGGCGCAGCGGTGCAACTGTTCGATGCGTCCAACAACCCTGCGGGAAGCGCCACGACAAACGCGGCCGGACTTTTTGCGTTTTCTGTATTACCCGGAAACTATACTGTGCGCATTAGCATTGGTGGCCGGTTACCACGCTGCCCCGATACTCCTGTTACCGTTATTGAGAACAAAAGCGCGTCTGTACTGATAGGCTGCGATACGGGCATACGTTAGGGTGGCGAATGCTATTGGTATGGAAAGTGCGTGTGCCATGCTGAACGGGCTCGAACCGATGGTCACCAAGATATTGCCTTATTACGAACGTTGACCTTGATATGGAAGGAGACATGAGATGAACGCCATGAAGATGCCAGGATTTAACGCAGAGGCTTCAATGTACAGAACAAGCAACGTCTATCATGCTGCCCACGCTACTTTAACGGCCACTGCATCGGCTATGGTTATTCCGCAGCAGTGTAGACTGGTTTGCCGGGTGGTGTGCCCACCCGCACCAGAGTGTTGTCCATCGGGCCGAAGGTGCTGCGGCAGTTGTGCAAGCGGGAGATGCGATGACGTTTGCGTAGGTCCGGACCAGTCCTGTCCATGATGGACTACTGCAAGACGTTCGGGACCTGCGTGAGGCAGAATCTCAAGGGAAACGCGCCGCTATGCTCCCCTCGGAACTAGTCAAACTCTCGGCGTTGAGGGCGCGCACCAGCGGTATCAATCAATATTAATCATTCAGATTGAGATTGTCCAACTCAAACATGAACATGAAATAATATTCTGGCCCACTTAAAATTATCCATTAGTGAATATTTGGGCTACCCCTCTCCAGCGGCTTTCTTGCCGAGATAGGCAGCCTGACCCAAGCCGAATATGGAAAGCATCGTTGCGTCGACATCAGGCATCGTAACGACACGGCGGAACTCGATGTGCTCCATGAATTCGACCGCAGATATAGCGTAGATAATGACTGCCAGGATTGTGATTGCCACCATCTGGAAATCGCCCAGATCGGTTTTATTGTTGTCATCGGTGATGAGGTCGGTTGCTCTCGGTGCACTGGCAGTAGTTTTCATGTCGGGCTTGCCTTCGACCTTTCCTGTCGTAATCGCCTTGGCAGCAGCAAAGGTGAGTACGCTGATGCCGGAAAGGATGAGCAGGTTGGGCGGAATATCTACCCCACCCACATAAGTCCAGCCGGCTGCCGCGATGCGGTGCGACACGATTGCTATATAAGCGCTGATGACCAGCGTAAACCAGAGAACGGTCTGGAATTTCGAACTGCTGTAACGATTGTCCGTTCCGAGAAATAATGCTGTTGGATGGCCCTTCGTAAAAATGAAAGCGATAACCCAAAGTGATACCAGCGCACCGATGAGCGAGAACCATCGCGCGCCACGGCCGACCGGCTTGCTCTGCCATTCAAGGGATTTCACGTGATTGATTCCATCCATGGCGTCGACGCCTCCATCGCGCACGAATGTTGCATTGATTCCGTCTCCGGGGCGCATCGCTGAGACAAGCGGCTGGAATTGATTATCTACCTGGAGCGGTATATTGATCTCGTTCTCCGGCTTATCCGGCTGCCGAGTCCGGACGACGAGCCACGACATATCGGTAGCAATCTCCTTTATCGTGCCGACCAATGGTTCTACCGACTGCTTTGACTTCACCCTTGAGGATGTTGCCCTTGGAAGTATGTTCATAGGTCAGCTTGATCAGATCGCCGGTTTTGAGCTGAGCAATTGAGGCCTCTTTTTCCTCGGTAAAAAACTGGCGTATCTCGCCGCTCATCGATTTTACCTCCAGCGGCATTGCCTGAATAACAATGCCCTCGAAATTTAGAGGATTAGCACCAGGCGGGGAGGGTGTTTTTTCATCCTGTTGCTGTTGCTTGGCATTCTCGCTGACAACGGCCGGTTGGGGCGGGATCTGCGGTGGCTCCTGCGCAAAAGCTCGCGGCACGAGCAGCAGAAAAGCAAGGGTATAGGAAAGT
Organism: uncultured beta proteobacterium; assembly: GCA_963850515.1. Classification (GTDB taxonomy): domain Bacteria; phylum Pseudomonadota; class Gammaproteobacteria; order Burkholderiales; family Nitrosomonadaceae; genus Nitrosospira. The sequence continues at coordinate 10,847 of CAWKMH010000048.1, read as the reverse complement.
TTTTCGCCAGGCATATCAATAAAGTCCTGTATTGGGCGACTGTTGCTTGTGCGAACTGCAACTGCAAATCATTATTTCATTCGCTTCAGAAACCAGTTGCAAGATACTCCAGCAATAGCGCGAGTCCAAATCCACCTGAAGGCAGCGCTATCGCCGCCCCGAAGAACGGATGCTGCGTGAAGGGTAGGAAGGCTCCCCTCTGGTTGTTTTTGATTGCGCGAATCGCCCACTCGATCTGTTGCCTCTGCTTTATTTCGTCCGGTGTTTGACCGGGTAGCTGGATAAGTTTGCTTTCAAGGCGCTTGATGGCCTCTCGTTTGGCTATCTCGGCGGATTTTCGCAATGCCATGCTGTTGACAAAAATAAGTGTCGCATTGAGCGTGAAAATAATGACGAGCGCAAGGGGGAAGTCCCAATTGTCAAGGTAGTTGTAGCGTGCGATTCCTAAAAGAAACATGACGATGAAGGGGAAATAGATGAAGTTGCCGATGACGGTCGTGCGCTCCGCGATCAATTCAATGCCCAGCCATTCGTCCAGATTCTCTTTGCCGATGCCTCGCTCGCCAGCTATTTTTGCCAGTGTGCCATCAGGCCATCGCACTTTATTCATGGCAATGCAATTGACCCATCTACGGCAGAGCCGCGTCGCATCTATTACATAGAATATCAGGAGCATCATCGCTGTCACGCTCATAACGATGAGCGCATCATTTATTGCGAAACAGCTCGAACCCCGACATGGCGTATTGGGAAAACCGAATAGCACCATTATCAGCCAGGCAACGCACAAAGCGACAGTTACCTGCGGTAAGCCCCTCATGCTGAAATTCTTCAATTCACCCAGTATTGTGTATTCTCGCCAGAGACGAATGGCATCAATCTGGCCGGCGGCTTGCGGGTCGCCACATATATAATCCTAAAGAGCGGTGGATGGCCCGGGTGAGTATTCCTGGCGAAGAATGGGCGCCACGAAGTTCGTCTCCGGACGTATCTGTGACTTTGCTGTTTTTTTCTTCAAAAGCGAATTCGCGTGTCAGAATGTTTTCGTTACCTTTCATCTTTTGCCGCGAATACCAGAGAAAAAGCAAGCTCGTAACCAACGCGAGCAGGCGAATTGCCGCCGTTGGCCATGCGCTGATTCCTTCAGTTAACGCAAGCGGCTCGTTCTCAGCAGCGGGGGGCATCCCTTCCATCAAGTCGAAAATTACCACGACCACGACGGCGAGGCCCAGCCAGAACAATATGTTCGAGCCGAGTTTGAGGAAAATATCTGCCGCCGTACTGCTGATCAGCATGGCGCCGATAATAAATATAACAGCCATGGCGACTGCTCCCGCAATCCATTTCAGATTCTGCCGTGTATTGAAATAAGTATCCATATCTGGCCGCACTGGATGGATGCTTGCGTAATTCGGCAGGTGCGGGTGGGTGGTACTGATGTCAAAAGCGCCGTGCCGCCCGATTTCATACAATCTCGGCCCTGTGTTCCTCAGGGAATCCTTTGGCTCCGGTTTTTTATTCATATCCGCGCTCAGTTGGACGCAATCCGGGCAGTTCGCCTTATCGGCAACAGGAACGACGTACTCCAACGCCATCAGAGCGGAATAAAACAACGATGTCTGGTAACTATCGCGAAAAGGCGGAATGGGTGTTTGCAGCTCAGGTTGAAGTTCCAGCCCGAAGTGAGAAGCGATGATGAGATTGCGGGTCGATTTCCACTGGGCAGGAAAGGCCAGCCTGGCGTTAAGATCGGTCGTAAAAAAAATAGCGGTTGGAAACCTGTCGCGTAACGCCTGCAAAATCAAGAGCTTATCATACACGTCACTGCCCAGCACGCCGATTGCGCTGAATTTCCCATTCTTTGCTTCCTCTTGCTTCAAGGCCGTAGCCAGCCTGACGACATAATCCAGTTGGCTGCGGCCTTCAGGCCTTTGGCCGACATTTTTCTCGGCACCCTGAGGCTGGTTTCCGAACCACGCCTGACCTTTGGCCTGAGCCTGAGCCTGTGCATTGGCTTTATCGTCCCCCTTATCGTAGCCCTTCGCCGGCAGTTCACCGTCAAGTCCTGCCAGGTATGAGTGTCGTGAGATCCACTCGGGCCAGTCATCTCCGAGCAGTTTGTCAATTTCAGCTTCCAATGCCGGGCCGGCCTCGCCAGAACCGTTGTTCATCGCAACCGCGGCAAACGTGCGCGGCAACGCACGTCCGTAAAGGGTATCCCATTCGGAAATCAGCGCGACTTTAGGATTGCAATCTTTACCTGGACAAGGTTTCAAGTCCACGCGGCGGCGCTTTAGTTCTTGCAGAAGCTGCTCCGCCAGCACGGCATCCGTGTCGATGGTCCTGGTAAAGTTTTTGATTCCTGCACAGTCGAATATTTCCTCGGTGGTTCTTCGCGACTCTTCTTTATTTTCGGGATCAGCGGAATAGTCCAACAAGAAAATATCCTTCGCTGTTGCCCAGGGAGAATAGAAACGCGTGTCTTTCAATTCGCTGAAGTGTGGGTTCGAGGCTGAACACCGGTGGCCGGACGGTGACGACTCGTCTCTAGACTCCCTATCCATTTCCTTCAGCATGGCGCTCAGGCCAGTGGAAAACCGGGGTCCCAACACGCTATACGCCGAGGTTACATGAGGTGCGTCGGTTTTAAGCGCCTTATTGAATTCGGTTAGGAGCTCATTCAGAGACCTGAGTGGTTTCTGGCTGAAGTCCTGATCTTTTAACCATAAAACCAGAACGTGAGGCCGATTTTGCTCATTCTGCATTTTTGACTTGGGAATGAACAATTCGACCGGAACTGCCAAGCCAGTTGTGCCCGTCGTCATGTCCTGACGAGTCCATTCGAAAAACCGGATATATTCACCTGATTCAGGTACGTATCCCGCAGCTCCCAAAGCCGATACGACGGCATAACGATCGTTCAGCCGCGACTCGGCGCCGCTGGAATAGGGGCTTCCATCGACAAATACCGGCACGACGCGAAGCCCGGATGAAATTCCCGATTCTGCAATGACCTTGATGAGACCGGAAAGCGGGTAGGGAAGCCTCGCTTTATGGCTCGACATTTCCGGATTTTGTTTCTCGCTAAGCCGATGCGCTTCGACTGCTTCGAATGGGTCCTGCCAAAGGCGCGACTGTACAGTTCCCTTTTCCGAGAATATATGACTTGCGGTGTCCTTGTGGATCGGCCGGGAAGTCTGGAGTGACATTTGCTGATAGATGAAGAAGCTGCTTATCATCGAGATCAACGCAAATATTCCCGCTAGCGGCAGCTTGGCTTTTTCGTCTTGTTGTTCCGCCATATCGTAAGCCTTTTGTTGGCGCCGCCCAGTTAAACCTGGGCAGTCGAGGCGGTAATCGGAATGGTAGAGTTCACTTATTTATAGCATAAACGCTTATAAAAACCCCATAAAACCCCGGAAAACCCATAAAGCGGAAAGTTTATCCCTCATCAACCTGAAAATCGACGCAGACCTGCAGCAAGGCGACGTTTTAAATAGATCAGGCGCTCGATTTTAGGATGCTCTGATTTTGTCGATCATGACCACCTGCAAACTTTGCAGCCTTCTCCAATACCGTTATACCTTTCCGTATACGCCCGAGGTTGTACTTCAGTCCAATAGGCGGCGCGTCCAGAACGAGTAATATTCAGCTGGGGAACAGCTAGCGGAATTCAATGCCGGCTTTTCCCTTGCAGCAAACGCCACGGGCCCGGCAGCAGTGATCCTGCTCCGGGCCTTTTTTCCCGGCTCATCAGTGCAATATCCAATATATGCAGGAAATAGCAACTGTGCGCGTAAAAATCATCATTGTGGCGCTCATCATCGGCCTGGTATGGAGAGGAGAGCGTATCGCCAGTGAAGAGGGCAGCAGGGTTATGCCTCCTGAGGCCTTATCCTTGCCGGAGGGGAAGTAATTCAGGCAGTGTATTCCGTAGCTCAGGCCAAGATGGGCTGGTTAACGTAATTTCTTTTTGCAACCCTTTTACAACCGATGCATGATGGATAACAAAAGACGATGGGGATAACCGGGTGAATCAGGCTAAGAATCGCATGTCACACTGCTAACTTCGATATCTCAGGCGCATCGAACCGGGTAAATGCGCCGCCAGCTTGCCAGCGTAGCAGCCACGCGATCACACTTGCCACCCAGCAGGTAGGTCGTGCTCCTCCCGACGATCGAAAAAATGTCGGCGGAGCCCTGACTTAACCGGTTGGACGCGCACCCACCAGGCGAAAATCAGTCTGGGTTAACCTGGCGCAATGCAACATAGCCGGCACGCCCGTGGCGACCTTGGAGTATTTCTATTGCCGAAGACGATTGTATTCTAGCGAGTTTACCTTCGATCCGAAATCCGCAAAGGACATCGACGCAATGCGCGGCATTATGCGTCAAAGGAAGAAGAAACCGAACTGCTGGCCGGAACCGGAGATTTATGCAATGCTCTTCGCGGGTTGGGACTCATCTGGTTTGCCGCAAGACGGCGGATTGTGCCACAAGTTGCATGGTAGGTCGGGCTCCGCCCGACATCGTTTTTTGGTTCCCGGGCATAGCCCGGTCTACTCGTTATATGGGGATGGTCGTCAACTCAGCATCGTTCCCGTCTTATTCGCCAAAAGTTCCGCCATCATTTTCGCTTTCGGCAATGCCCCAATCGGGAGGATAGACACCGGCGGCAACGAAACAATGAAATGTCGAATAAGGCCATTCCGCTGCGCATCTGGCTAGCCGTGTTTCACAGGTTCCAGTAAATGTAGTCCAGATGGCGGGCAAAATCATTCTCATTGCGGATGAAGTGTTCCCAATATCGGGGTTGCCACAATTTCATCCCTGATGTCATGCCCAGATTGCGCCGCGTCTCGCGTTTTATCTTTGCCCATCGTATCGGATAATCAGCGTCATCTTCCGGCAAGCGCCAAAGGCAATGCAGATGATCGGGCAATAATACCCTGGCATCAATATGAAACGGATGTTCCTTACTGGCACAGTTCGCGTACTCGCCGCAATCGATAGTGCCTCTAGGATCGCAAATAATGCATCTGTTAGTAAATACCAGGCGCTAGGCCGGGCCGCTACCACGGTGAAAAAACAATGTCGCCTCCCGGTGCCCGATACCGGTTGTAGTTGGGCATCACGTTATTATCTAATCTTGGATTACTGAAGGCGCTTCGTATTGGCGGTGTGGAACCCGCCCTACGGGTCTGTCCATCATGTCTCCGTTGTCGTCACTCCGGCAAAAAACCGTACTCGACCGGGAATTTGACGTAAAAAAGGTCCAGGTTTTCCGTCTGCAGCACATCCAGAAAGCGCCTTATTTCCTCTTCGCTCGCGACAAAGCTTACTTCCACCGGCAGGTCTGCCGCAAGCTCGAGGAAAGTTTCTTCGTGCAATACGCCGTGTCGCCCGAAGCCCGCTATCGCGCGCACCGCGGTGCCGCCATGCAAGCCGCTTTTTTTGGCGCGCTCCAGCAGCCATTCGTATAGCAGAATGCCATCATGTTCCCGATATTCGCTCACAAAGAATTTGAGAAAGGTGCCTTTCATGTCGTCCTCCCTCATCTTCTTTCTCCCGTCATTTTGCTTTCGCGGTTGAATTCAGCCAGAGCCCGAACCGATGTTGCGGGTGTTAAGCGGGCTGAGCGGGTTAATGTTGCGCCAGCCATTTGATGGTCATGATTCCAAGCACTGTCATCGCCAGAGAACCCGCCAGATGTGAAAAAATAATAAGACAAGCCCAGCCATATTGCTCTCGTAACAGCAGGTTTACCGTTTCAGCGGAAAAAGTGGAGAAAGTGGTCAATCCGCCGAGAAAGCCGGTAATAGCAAATAGCCGTGCTTCGGGCGGCAGCATCGTATTATGATGAAAATACTCGACCGCAATGCCGACAAGATAGCCGCCGGTGAGGTTCGCCATTAAAGTGCCGAGGGGAAGGGTAGGAAATACCGGGTTTAACGCCATGCCAAACCACCAGCGTAGCCATGCGCCCAGTGCCGCACCTGTGCCCACCGCCGTTATCGCGTAGATACCCATTTTTTATTGTTATTGCTGCAAGTCAGCTGCTTTCCATTGCCCGGCTATATAATCCCTCGCGAGCCAAGCCATTCAGTTGGCAGCGCTTGAAGAAGGTCCGCTGTGCTGCGGCAACATTGCCTTCCTGCCCCTTCCAGGCAGCTAGAACCGGCGCTTGCAGCGCGCGCCCGTAGGAGAAGCTGAGTTGCCATGGGTGATGGGCGTCCCCCGTATTCATCGCGTTCAGATGATCGGTTGCCTCTTCCGCGCTTTGGCCACCCGACAAGAATACGATTCCAGGAACCGCGGCAGGCACGTAGCGGCGCAAACAACGGATAGTCGCTGCTGCAATCTGTTGCGCACTGGCCTGATGCGGGCATTTCATCCCTGAAATCACCATATTCGGCTTGAGCAGCATCCCTTCGAACACGCACGCCGTGCGCGTCAAGCTCCCCAAACACGATTTCAAGCATTTGTGAGGTGGCTGCCTCGCACCGATCGATGTCGTGGGCGCCGTCCATGAGTATTTCGGGCTCGACAATCGGCACAATGCCGGCTTCCTGGCAAAGGGCGGCATAGCGCGCCAAGCGCATGGGCATTCGCATGGATCGCGTATGTCGAAGGCAGGTCGTGCTCGTCGATTTCCATCACAGCCCGCCATTTGGCGAATCTTGCCCCGAGTTGTTTGTACTCCGCAAGCCGGTCGCGCAACCCATCCAATCCTTCCGTGACTTTGTCACCGGGGCACAATGCCAGCGCTTTTGCGCCTTTATCCACCTTGATGCCGGGGATGATTCCCCGGTTCGACAGCAATTCGGCAAAAGGCATACCATCGCGGGTGCTCTGGCGCAATGTTTCATCAAAGAGAATGACGCCGCTGATATAGCGTTCGATACCATCCGCAGTGAAAAGTATTTCGCGGTACCGCCGGCGATTTTCCTCGGTGGATTCAAGCGCGATCGAATCAAAGCGTTTCTTGATCGTCGGGTTGCTTTCATCCGCCGCGAGAATACCTTTCTGTTTCGCAACGATGGCCTCGGCCACCGACTTGAGTTCATCAATATTCATTAGCGCTTATTCTCCTGTAAAGCTGAAAATTCATATCGAAGCCGGAAGCATTCACGGTCAATTCGCTCCAGCCTGATTATTTGACTGGAGGCGCCCCGAAAAAGCCCATTTGCCACATCGACGATCAGGGCGACGATGACTCCCGCAATCAACACATAATATGGCCACACCGGTTTTTTTTCCGCAAAGGGATCGGCCAGCGAGCGACGCGAACCTTCCGGCAAACGGGCAAGCTTGGTCAACGACGTGCCAAATGGAATATTGATGCGCGCCCGCGCGTTGATCGCCCAACCGTTTGCGTCCAGCACGGGACCAAGATTGCGTTTCTTCAACTTGAACCACGCTACAATCATCGCCGGGCCGGAAATCAATAACATCAAGCCGATTATCGCCAAAGGTATTTGCCAGAATTGCAGTCCCAATATTCCGCTGACCAGTGAAGCGAGAATGCCGCCGATAGCGCCGAGCGCCAGCCCTATCGCCGCAAAAATCCCGGCAAATTTGCCCACATCGAAAGGCGGCTTGGGCGTTGGCGGCGGAGGAGTCGTACCCGCTGCTACGGGCGTGGCTGCTCTCCACTGCTGCCTTGATCAGCTTCTCATCCGACGCGGCGGCTTTCGATGCGGCCATCTTCTGCAACTGCTCGCTGATAAACTTGCTCAGTTTTTTATATGGCGACCAGAACGCCTGACGGATGCTGATCGAATGGTCCAGGATTCGCACGATGGTGGCATCCCAGTCCTGGCCCTTTCGATCATAGAAAATACCATTCCGGCCCACCATTAGAAAATCCGAGTCGCCAGCGGTAAAGGCAGCGGCAATGCTCATTTTTTCCGTGCCGCCTTTGCGTACGCAATCGCAATATGCCAGATACAGGCCGCTCATGTCGGCAAACTCCGCATGCTTGCCTATATCGTCCACCCTTACGCACAGATCGCAACTGCGTCCATCCAGGTACAGTGTGCCTAACTGGAATATCGCTTTATCTCTGCCCGGTATAGAAGCTGCGAAACGATACGAAATTATTCACCAGGTTAAATAAATCGCGTTTATAGCGCAGCAGTTTTTCCACCGAATGGATCGCCTTTACCTCGCTTTCCACCGCTTTATCCTGGTTGATCAAACCGTCGATTGCTTCCTTGTGCTTGCTGCCGAAGATCTCGCGTAGGCGTGCCTTACCGAGTTGCTCGGCACAGCAGGCTGGTTTGGCGGATTGCCATTTTTCAAATGCGTCGAATTTGGTGCAAAGCGCGGCCCACTCCGATGCAAGCAAATTCTCCTTCTTGCCAAATACCGGTACGATTGTTTGATCGCGTAACGCGTCTATTTGTTTTTGCCATGCGGGATTGAGGCCGGATACCAGTGGCAGGGGTTTGTTTGGCTCCACTGTCGCAAGCGGAAAACTTGCGATATCGGTGTTTTCTGCCGATAACGTTTGTGCGGCAATGCCTTGGTAATCCTCGGTGGAGCGGCTTAGCGGGACGGCTGCGCGCACATCATAAGCAGCCATCTGGCAACGCGTGAAGTAGTCGTTGACCTTTTCTTTGATGGCATGGAAGGCATCAGCCGCAGCTTGTGTCTTTTCACCCAAAAATTGAATATTGGCATCGGCATCACCTTTAAGCGCCCAGTCCGAGAAAATGGCAACTTCCGCAAAAAACGCATCGTTGATTTCCTGATTGATACCCGCTTTCCCGCTCAAGTCTGCTACTGAGCCGCGACACTTCATGACGTCTTCAACCGTTTCGCGCAATCCCGCATTCGTAATCTGGCTGGCAGGAACCACGCCATCGCCATTGAATTCCAGGCGGCAACAAACTTCTCGATGTCAGCCATATCCGCCAGTGAAATCTCTGTCGCATCCGGCTTGTCCAGCGTTTTCAGAATGTATTGTGCTGACGCAAGTACCTGTTGTCCTTCTTCGCTACTATCGTCTATATCAGCCAGAGCCATCCGATCCGACCCTTCGACCAACAGGTCCGAATTCCTCAGTAGACCGCCTGCCCAGGCGATAGCTGCCAGCACTTCATTCGCATGCACGTGCGCATCGGCATCATGATCGATCAAATCAAGGGTTTTAGTGTCGAATTCTATGCCGCGTGTGGGGCAACTCAGCGCCACCCACAGCTTTTGATCCAGGTCCTTTAATGCCAGCAAATCCGCGCCATTATCAATTTGTACTTGATCGAATCCGCCCGCGCGAAAAAATTTCCATGTGTGTGAGGGAGTCATGATTTATCCTTTGTATTATTAGAAATTGTCAGGCTTCTTGAGGAGTTATAGATGCAGCACTTGAGCAATGCAAGAAGAACCTTGCCACCAGGAGATTCGAAGTTTCGCAAGGGAACAGGTCGAACTATTTTACCCCGGGTCCGGTAACGCCATCGAAGCCGAGTTTTATCAATGCCTTCCGCTCCGCTTCCGTTTGCACGCCGTCGGCAATTGCCAGGATACGGATGCTGTGGGCCCGCCTGCACAACCCCTTCAGGAATTTCTGATTATTCCTGTTCTGGTGGATACCGTGCACGAAGCTGGCATCTACCTTGATGTAATCAAGGCCGAGGCCGGTGAGTTCCCTCAGTTCGGCGAAGTGATGACCAAAGTGTTCAACGCCGATACGGCAGCCGAGTTCCTTGAAGGTGTAGCAGAAGTCACGGAAGGCTTCGAATTTTCGAAAAGCCCCATACTCCGGCACTTCGATCCAGAGCCGCTGGCACAGGGTTGGATATTGGCGCAACAATTCAGCAAGTTTATTCCGGAATTCCCAGTCTGCGATCGTTTCAATGGATAGGTTGATCGCGAGTTCTTCAGTCAACGACTGTAACGTTTCGAGTCCGTGACGGATGACAGCCAGGTCAAGAGGCCCGGTCAGATTGAGGCGTGCAGCGATGTTGACGAAATCGCTTGCCTCCAGCCAGCCTCCGTCATGCTGGGCTTGCATGCGGACAAAGGCCTCCTGATGCAACGGGGCGCCAGTCGGACCGACCACGGGATAGAGCATCCAGCTCGAAGCGATCTTCGGCGAGCGCATCGCTGAAGATGTTGCGCCAGTCACCGATATTGACGACAGGGGGAGGAAGTTGATCAGGTTGCGCAGCAATGAGATGCCAGGCATTGATACCTGTACGCTCGGCGGTGGTCAGCGCTAGGTCGGCGTTGCCTAACAGCTCGCCCAGCTTATCCCCACCCTGGTATCGAACCGCACCGATGTGGTATAGGTCGGTTATCTCCCGGTCGATTTTTGATGACAATACCGCCAATTCCATCGCCAACTGATTTACGATCTGGCTTGTATCATCGATATCAGGAATGACAAGGACGAAATCCGACCCGTTCAGGCGCGCAGCCAATGGATCCAATACGGTGCTATCGCAAGCCCTGCCGGCAATGTTGCCTATGAGCCTCCCGACCTCACGGAGCAGACTGTTTGTTCCATCACGGCCGAGTTTCTGGTTGATCTTTTCCAGGTTATTGATCCGTACCAGGAAAAGAACGCCTTGTGCGCGTTTCGCTGCGGCTACGATATCTTTATCATTGACGCTCGGAACGGTATCTCCCTCATCGCCGCCGGGGCCGGCATCTTTGCCATCATGGATCAAAGCCGCGTCTTCGACGTCCTGGTTCGTAGCCATGTTTTCGCTGTCCTTGCCGGGAACAGTATCTTTGCCATTTCCATCCGTAGTGGCGCCTTCGCCCTCTTTGCCGTCCAGAATTTCGAGAAACCGGGTCATGAAGTGGGCGCGATTGGCCAGGCCCGTGACGGGGTCATA
>CAWKMH010000047.1:0-4351 GCA_963850515.1 uncultured beta proteobacterium | reverse complement strand
CTTTCCCCATGCATACGCGTGCAAATTATGTAGAATATCCCACTGCCCAGGATAAGCACCCCCTGATCGCGCAAGGACGCCAGACGTCGGGCCGTGTCGTAATGCCAGGCCGCTTCCCGGGTTTCATCTATACTTAATTGAACGACGGGAATATCGGCATCGGGAAAAATGTGCGTGAGAACTGACCAGGCGCCGTGATCAAGACCCCGAAGCTTGTGTCCATGACCGCAACTGGCATCAGCAATCCGCGACTTCTGCCGAGAACTCCTAAGTTAACCGGCGCGGGATACTGAACTTGATGAAGCTCCGGGGGAAATCCACCAAAGTCGTGAATAGTCCGCGGATGCGCCATGGCCGTGATTGCTGTTTTCGGCACGTACCAGTGTGCCGAAATGCAGAGAACAGCTTTGGGCCTGGGGGTAAGCGAGGCGCCGATCGCAGACCACGCTGCAGTATATGAGTTGCGGGAGATCGCATTCATCGGGTTGCCGTGGCCCACAAACACTGCGGGCATCAATGCCATGGGGTAGGGCATGGGATTAAATAAATATAAGAAGAAGAGGCCGGAAGTGTGTCGTGACTCATCGAAATTTTCCAGTCACGGACCATTGCATAAGCCGGGGGTTTCAAGTGCAATTTGCTTTGTCGGCGATAGCTCGGCGACACCGTAGCCATGACGGGAATGCCTGGGCCGGGTGAAGATGCAGGACGCCAGCCAAGCTTTCAGTCAAGCGCTTTCTTTATAAAGCGTGATGCTCTCATGCTTTTTCCTTTCCGGTATTTTTTCGATACTTATCCAATGCTCGTGGCCACTCGATTGAAAATGTCTAAACATTTTTTGTCGGAAGGCTGCCGACCTGTGATCAAACAATGCAGAAGCTATGCCGAACACATCCTGATCATTACGTTTTTTCATTGTGCGCCCCTGAAGGGAATAAATAAAAAAGCTGAATAAACCATAATAAGTTTCCGAGGCGGTTGTTCGAGACCAGAAAGGGCGAAAAGGACGTTTTAAGGCTTTCAATATTTTTTTGCCTGCTTTCGAAAACGTATACCGCTCCAGCTACGTCTTCAGCTTAAAACGAAACTTTTACAGTAATATGAAAAGCTTCATTTTTCGAATTGCGCACATTGTCCGGGAACGGATCGGGTTTCGTTCGTGCGGAACCGAACGGAAGCTGCATTTGTGGCACAAGATTTTATAAGTTCGTGTTTTCGCAGAACTGATGAGAATGCCTGACATGAAAGTGATGAGGTTGCTATCGTGTCGTCTGGTCTGTTGACGTTCTATTTGATCTTCGTAACCATCTATTTGATGGACAGGCGCTGCATGGAAACAATATGATGAATTTACTTTCCTTGATCTCAATGCAGAGTTAGCACGCCTTTTGCTTGTAGCGTGATATGGGTTTGCCGAATCTTTATCTAATTGCTATTCCTGAACATATCCGGCTATTATTTTGCCTATCCATTGAAACCTGGATTGCGTTCGCTATATCGAATTTTTGGATGTAACCCGGTTTATGAAAAACAGAATTGATTCCCGCTTTACCCCAGATTTCCGTGCCGTAGCCGACACGGATGAGCATCCCTGGTACCGGTCCCGCAGATTCAGCATCTTCGGCCTGGTATTTCTAATCAGCCTTGCTATAAGCCTGGCTTATGTTTACAGCCGACCGGCCATTTACGGTAGCGGCGCGACCTTGCTGACCTCGGCGATGACTGCGATAGACCGTGAAAGCAGCGAGGCGGATATTCAGCATGTCGCTATTCAGCGACAGATTTTCCTGCGGCATGAGCTTGCTGCAGAGGCCGTGTCGCGACTCAAGGCTACATCAGCAGGCAAATCTCTGCAACGGCTGACTGCGTCCGATATTCAGAGTTTGTTGAATGTCGACCCCATCGCTGAAACCAATCTCGTTGAGATAAAGGCAGAAGGGCCGGATCCCAAGTTCTTGCCGCTGCTCATTAATACGTGGATAGATGTGTACCTGGATGCACGGACTGAAGAAGTCAAAAGATTGACGACCGATACCGAACATATTGTGGAGGACGAGGTAAAGCGGCTGGCTGATAAGGTTAGCTGCTACCGGGCTAGAGCTGGAGGCTTTCCGAAAAAACCACGATATCTCTTCCACGCAACGTGAGGAAAATGAAGCAGCCAGCCCGCCTTAAAGGCCTGAACGATTCCCTCAACAAGGCCAGTGAAGATGAAGTGAAGGCGAGGGCCCACCTGAATTCCATCCAGACCGCCATTGGCCGGGGAAAGGCGGTGGTGCCCGATGATGAGAAGGGCAGCCTGGTCGATCTTGAATCGCGTTTGCAGGACTTGCGCGAAAAGCTGGCGGAACTCGATAAAAAATTTACACGGGAATATTTAAATCTGCAACCCGATTTGAAATCCATTCCAGAACAAATCAAGGAACTGGAGGCCGCGGTCAATAATAAACGTAAATACGGTGCAAGCGTGGCATTGACAGATGCCGAGATGGCGTTTTCGGCCGCACAACAAACTGTTAGAGAAATTCGTGCTCAATTGAGTGAGCATAAACGGCAAGCATCAGCATTCACATCCAAATTTGCTGAGCACGATGCCTTGAAAACCGATCTGGAAGGTTTGGAGACGCTTTACCGAGACGCGCAGGAGCGGTTGGTACAAGTCAAAACCGGCCGCAAAGATAAATATCCCCAGGTAACGGTCATTAGCAGGGCCTTTGAACCGGTGGAACCACTCAGGCCCAATTATAGCCGGGACGCTTTGATAGCCATTGTAGGGTCGCTATTGCTAGGGCTCTTTAGTGTATGGGTTTTCGAGTATTTGGCAACGCAAAAAAAAGAACAACAGCCGCTTGTTGCGGTTTTTGGCGTGCAGGGCCATCCGGCTCCCGCTGCCCCATTAATCGAACATTCTCATGCCGCGCTGGGCGCCATGGCGGGTCAACTGGGGCAAAAAACAAACAATGCCCTGACCGCCCCGGCGTGCCGGGAGCTTTCCAGTCATCAGTTAAGAATTTTGCTCAACGCTGCCAATCTAAAGGGAAAACAACTGATTGGCTTATTGCTCAGCGGATTGACTATCGATGAAGCCGCATCGTTGACGCCGGACCAGATCGATCTGGATGCCGCAGCCATCAATCTTGCAGGAAGGTCGCCCAGAACCATTCCTCTGAGCAATCCCGTTAAATCGTCGCTCATGCAGTCAGAGGGTCATCCTGTATGGAACCTGGATGACCCAGGGACGCGCATCGATCTTTCCGCCGCATTAATCTGTGCGGCAGTCGACTCGGGTTTGCCTGATCCCCAGCAAATTACCGCCGAAGCAATCCGGCATAGCTATATCGCTTATCTTGTACGCCAAGGCCTGCGGCTAGGGGATCTTGAGCAGGTCACGGGCCATCTGGAGCCTTCGGTCATTTCCAGCTACAGCGCGTATTCACCGCCGCAACAAGGCCGGGATATTTACGAGATTGAGCTACTTCACCCTGCGTTGATGACAATGTCGGGCGAAGCCCGACCTACAAACCAGCAGGGAGGAATTTACCCTCGAGGATAAAACAACGACCGTAGGGCGGGTTTCACCCGCCGCGACGATCACCAGCAATCCGTAGGGCGGGTTTTACCCGCCATGACCGAGCGATGATCCGCAGGCAAATTTCAGTCCGCCGGAGAAGCGGGCGCATAAACCCTTCCATCTATCTGCATGTTGAATGTCTAGCAGAATGTTTAGCGTCGAATACCCGGTCCTTACCACTGGATGTCCCAACCCAATCGTAACTTGTCCAGCGTTTCCCCGATCATGCCACCGTAACCGCCCCATGGTCATCGCAATGGTCGTCATGCGGATGATGAAGGTGGCCATCGACCAGATAGTCGATATGCTCGCCATGCGGCACGGCTTCATGGCCGCAGTCAGGCCCATGTATATGTCCTTGCGCATGGCCCGCGCATTGATGTTCAGGCGTACAGCTTTCCGGATTGGCCGTGGTTATGTCTATCACATGCTCATCGATATGGCTGCCGTGCGGGTGATGCAGATGCCCGTCATGCAGGTAATCGACGTGTCCGTTGTGCACGATACCTGTATGGCCACATTCCGGACCATGCGGATGAGTATGATTTTCATGCTGTGGCAGGATACAATTGGTCATTTTGCCGCTCTCCTCCAAAAGAAATACGAAGCACTAAATATCAGTTTGACCCAATCTGCGACGTGCAGTTCCTGCTGGGCCGGGCAACAAGGCAAAACAGGGCCAAAGCGAGCGCGCGCGATTGGGATTTTGTTTGGTCGGTTATCGAGTTTGTCCGATGGGAAATGTTTGCCCAGCAGGAGCCAACGAAAGAGGGAGAATAT
>CAWKMH010000046.1:0-32008 GCA_963850515.1 uncultured beta proteobacterium | reverse complement strand
AAAAATACCGCTATGAAACAGGATGGGTATGTTTAGCCGGATGCGGTTTCATAAATCCGATGTGCACAATCATCATAGGGATACCAGCCGGCGGGACCATTTTGAGACCGCGCAGGCCAAGATCATGTGCACGGCATAGGTCTTCGCATGCATTTTCGAGTGATGGGTTGATTACTGCGAAACCGATCAGCCGGTCCTTATGGTCCGCGATGAGCCGGGCCAGATACTGGTTGGCCGATTCGTAAGGAATCGGCCTTATGCAACGAATAGTTTCCGCTTAAAAATGGCGCCAGCAATATTGCCTTGTCGACGGCTGCCGGGTCCAACGCCTGCAGCACATCGTCTACCTTTTCTTCACCCGAACAATGGATATGCGCATCTATTATCATGATTGAATGTATTGCACCGAGCTATTCCTTTTATTTAACGACATACATCTTCTTTTGGGTTCTCGCTTCACTGACTCAGAGCGGCCGCTTTCTTTCCCGCCAGAAAAGCATGGTCGGAATTGTAATATTCCCACTCGCTATAGCGGCCAGCCAGGATAATATCGCGGTCCAAAAGCCATTTTTTTATGGTTTCCACGCTATGGGATCTGGCATGGTCATATACCACATAGGCATATGGCATGTCTACCGGTTTGCAGTAATCATTTTATCGTCGTGCCTCAATATGCCGACGTTGATGCAATCCTTCACGCACTGGTCAATGAGTTCCTGGCCATCGCACGGCAACGGTTTGGCTGGCGAGTAGGAAATTTCGCATGTCAACCCGAATCCGCCTGGTGGATTGCACTCGGGACTCGCATTTCCCTGAACGAAAAATACGATGGAAAATTGTATCTTCAGGATAGTAAATCCAGTGCTTGTCTGTAATATTTTCACGTCCGATCCCAAGATTGACGCAGCGAACCGATACACGGCGCAACGCAGCCGCGGCATTTTTGATCTGTTGCGGCGCTTCATCTCCGATAGCGCGGATCAATTCGGGAGCGGCATGGTGCTGATCAGATTTTCATATCGAAAGGCCCGCCCATCTTTCAGTTCGACCAAATGCTGATCCGGCGATATGCGTTTCACGTCCGCATTGAGTTCGATTTCACCTTTGATATGGGGTAATAAACCCGGACATCATTGCCTGAAAGCCGCCGCGTAAAGGGTAGCCGAAGCGTGCATTGGGCCCCATCGGTTTGGCGACAGGCTGGAGTGCCGCCTTCGATAATTTCCTCCAGATCCGGCAACGGCACACGGCCGCCGAGCCAGGACGTTTCCATTTCCGCCAGGGGCACTGTCCAGAGTTTTTTATTGTAGGGGATGGCAAAATGTTTCGCGATTCCCGCTCCCCACATTCGGTAAATGAAGTCTTCAAAATTCTCTGATTTATTCTGGTGGCGGCCGTGTTCTTCAGTGCGCAGGCGTTTTGCCGGAGACAGGCACCACGCCGTCAGCGCAGCAGTCGGATAATTCCGACAGGCCGATCTCGCCATGGAGCAATCTGCGGAAGCCGGTTTGGACGCCGATTCTTCAATATGCCATAGCGTGCCTGCATGGCACCGACAATACATTCCTTTATTACATTCGGCGGCAAGCCATACAGGGCGCCCTGGAATGGATAACGGGTATGAACACCTTTGCTGTAGACCCAGGCCTCCCGGTTCTGCCAGTGAACGTTATTGCCGAGTAAAATTTTGTACAGCTGCTGGACATAGGCATCGTTGGAAAACATGATGTGACCGGCGTGATCAAAGGTAAAGCCTTTGTCCTCGATCGAGCGGCACCATCCTCCGACTGTCGGGTTCTTGTCCAGCAACAGAGTCTCTTCGTCAAGGTGATAGGCAGCGCTCAGCCCGGTGGGGCCTGCACCGATAATGACGCATTTTTTGTTTTCCGCCAACGCTGGCTGAACAATGTAACGAATAGGCATATTCGGTTTTACCTGTGACCGTGCAATGCCCATCGACTCTTCTTTCTGTGCGCTTCGCGAGTTGCATCAGTTCATGCATTTTTTCCGCTGTTGTATTCCATGACGTTGCCGAAACCATTTCCCTCATCTTGACAACAGTTCGTTTATGCTCTTCGGGGGTGGTTAGTAACGCATTCTTCACAGGCTTTGATAAAGGCCTGCGGTGTTTCCGCTATTGTCACCACCTCCCCATAAAGCGCCAGCAACGTCAGTGACCGGCGTGCTTACTATGGGCAGTTCGGCGGTCATGTACTCAAGTGTTTTCGTGGGACTGATAAAACAGGTGGATTCGTTCAGTGCGAACGGTAGTAGGCAAACATTCCAGCCAGCCAGAAAATGTGGCAGCACTTTATAAGATTGCTGCCCCAAATAATGGATGTTATGACGTCGTGGTAGCGTGGCGGGATCTATTTTTACGATCGGGCCGACAAGAACGATGTGCCACTGCGGATGTGCATCAGCAATTCGCCCGATGAGTTCCGTATCGATGCGCTCATCTATCACGCCATAATAGCCGAGCCTTGGCCCGGGTATACCCTCGTGCGCGGGGTGCGCATTGCTACGGTCGCGCGCCTGTTCAAAATGCACCGTATCGACACTGCTCGGGAAGCAGTGGACGTTCGCGTGGCGCTCCCGCTTTGCGCGATGAAGGCTTGGACCTCCGGTGAAAACTATGTCGGCCACTTTCAGCAATGCATTTTCGCGTTGAAGCATCTGCTTTGGAGGATTTTTGAAAGCGGCGAGCTCATCCATGCAGTCGTAAATCACCAGGGAGGGGTTTAACTCCTGCAATAACGGCAGCGCCATAGGGGTGTAGAACCACGCCATATGTTCTTCATCGATACCAACAAATTGGCGCATCAGCTTGATCAGGTGCGGCAATTGCTCGTCATGAAAGCCGGGCACCGCAACCGGCGTATGAGGTTTGAGTATGGTTACGTTCGGGCCGGGCATCGATGTTTCGAGGAAGCTGTCATGCTCATGAAAAATCGGCTCTTCAATGAAGACAATCTTGTAATTTTCCGCCAGTCTTGACAGGAGATGCTGCGGCCGTTGGTATACAAAATCCCAACGGAGGTGGGAAAAAACAATAATGGTCGTCATTGCGGCTCCTTGATTGTCAGGTAAGGTTTGAGTTGGAAAATGGTGCGGGAAGGCGCGCCTTGTCAGGCGCTGAGCATCACGCAGACCGGCGGCGTAAGGTTCTGATAAAACACGCCGGTAATGTTTGTCCTTTTCTCTATGAAGGCTCACTTCCAGGCTCATTTCCCATAGGCCGCTTTTATGCCAGCGATGAGGATCATCCCAGTCAGGACGGTCTACTATCGGATACAGGCAGATTCCGTGCAGGTCGACGCCGAGTTGCTGAGCCATTACCGCTTGTTGAGCTATTTCTTTAATCCACGCGCCCCGACCGCTCCCGACATGGCTGGTCTCGGATAGCAATAACGGACGGTGGTAACGTTGATAAACTTCAACCAGGAGGGCGTGCAAAGGAATACGACGCGGATGATCCAGATGCCAGCAGAGGCCACCCCCTATCTGCCACTGATTGTTGTGATAATAATTAACGCCGATCAGATCCAGGAAGCGTGGCGCACCGCCCAGTTCAGGCTCGGTATTTCCGGCCAGCATATCCCATGCTTCGAACTGGGACTGCCGAAGCGTTATTGCGTCATCGATAAGGTCGGGTCGGTCATGAGGCGCTACAACATGTATTACGGGATCGCAATGCAGAATACGTGCTGAGGGATTGATTTCCCAGATCACTTCGCAGCTTTTCAATGTGGCACGCACGAATTGGCGTTTTAATTCTGCGCCGCCATCTTCGTAGGAATTCGAGCACATAAACCGATTATCGACAGCGGCCCAGCTCGCAAAGGAAATCTCATTAATCGGCGAATATATGGAAATAGTATCGTTGGTTGAAAATGACTCCAGATAATTGACTACGCGATGGCAATACAGGGCAAAACGGTCCACAAACTCGGGTGAGTATGCATCGATGTCATCCGGCCAGCCATAGTGGCATAACGTCCATATGACCTGTAATCCAAGCGCCTGCGCGGCACGCGCGCGGGATTCGATCGATGAAAAATCGAAGTGTCCATCTTTCTCTACAGTTCGCCAACCGACGCTCTCGCGCACAGTCCCTATCTCAAAATCCCCAAGCAGAAAATAGTCGTCATATGCGAGATTCGCATGCTGCGTCGAGTTATTCATGGACAAGGGCAAACCCGCATTGTTGACGTGATCCGCACCTTCATAGCCTGCCTGCCAATAGGATTGAAATATGCGGTTATTGATCATCTTTTTCATACCATGCATATAAGTTGCATCGGCTGAGATTTGTTACGTCATGCTTGAAATTGCCCGAAGCTACCTGAAGCCGATGATTGCCATTGCTCCTGCTGATACCCGATCATCTGCTGGTACTGAACAGGGACGATGCTGCTATGATCAAGGTTTTCATAGACTGCCACTGTGCGATAACGTACATTCTTCTCAACTGAAGCATTTATAGGACGGTGGCCCAACCTTGGCCCTTGTGTGGACAGCGGTGCGTGTGCACGCTGTGTGGCAGTGTCTGCCATGGCAGACGAGGGCCTGCAAATGGACGATGGTTTTGTAATACCGAGCAGCCTGTCGGACTTAAAGGAAATCGGATGCGAAAGCGTCTGGCCGGTTCATATTTCGCCGCTTTTTCGGCCAATAGAATAACTATTGGCTTTCAAAATCCTCAAAAAATCCTAAAAATCTGCTCTCATCCAGTCACTTTTTCGCAGCGATTCTTTAAGCCCGACAGGCTGCTAGGGCGTAAGAACAACTTTGCGGCAGTCGTCCTCTTTCTTGTCGAAAATCTTATAGGCAGCGGCCGCTTGAGCAAGGGGCATACGGTGGCTGATAATGATGTCGGGGTGTAATTTCCCCGATTCGATGTGGTCTAACAGTTCTGGCAGAAAACGCTGTACGTGAGTCTGGCCCATCTTGAATATCAAGCCTTTCTCAAAAGCGTCGCCAAACAGAAATCCGTGTATGAAGCCGGCATAAACCCCGGGTACGCTGACCGTACCCCCACGGCGTACGGCCGCAATACATTGGCGAAGCGCGACCCCGCTGCTGCCTTCAAGCTTGAGATTGGTCATTACGGTTTCGAGCGCGCTGCCCTTCGCTTCAAAACCTATGGCATCGATAGCGGCATCGACACCCCTGAACGAGGTATTCTCGATAATGACTTCAGCAGGATCGACTTCATCAAAATTGATGGGAAAAACGCCGTATGTTTCACGGGCAAATTCGAGCCGGTACAGATGATGGTCGACCATGAAAATTTTGTCCGCACCCAACATGCGAGCGCAGGCGGCTGCCATCAAACCGACAGGGCCGGCGCCGAAGATGGCAACGCTTGATCCTGCACCGATATCGGCGTTAAGTACGGCTTGATAACCGGTCGGCAGAATATCGCTCAAGAACAGGACTTGTTCGTCGGCTAGCGTTTGGGGAACTTTGATCGGGCCGACGTTGGCCTTTGGTACCCGCACATATTCCGCCTGACCACCGGGTACGCCTCCATACAGATGAGTATAGCCAAAGAGCGCCGCACCTGAGCGCACGTTCTTTTTGTTCATGATTGCGCCGCGATCCGGATTTGTTGTCTCGCATGCTGAAAATAACTGTTTCTCGCAAAAGAAACATTCGCCACAGGCGATGACAAACGGCACAACTACCCGATCACCTTTTTGTAGCGCCGTCACCTCGGATCCGGCATCGACAACCACCCCCATAAATTCGTGGCCCAGGATGTCGCCATCCTTGAGCTCGGGTATTTTTCCTCGATATAGATGTAAATCCGAGCCGCAGATCGCGGTAGCCGTAATTTTGAGAACGACGTCGTCCGGTTCCTGGAGTATCGGATCAGGTACGGTATCCACCCGAACGTCGTAACTTCCGTGATAGGTAAGCGCATGCATCCGAATTTTCCTTCATAGCGTTTTCCGGGAAGAAAACCGGGTGACCAGTTAATAGACGCCGTAGATCCCCAACAGCGGATCTATTTGATCACGGGAGCGCCGGGCGGGATCCTTGAAGCTTCTTCCGGACTTATCCTGCCGTCCCGATCTATGTCGGCAGCTTCTCTATTCGCTCGATTCAATTTATCCTTTACCGAATCAGTGCCCGTATTTATTCTGGAGTCAGGCTGACCCCCTAATACGGGTGGATATTGGGTGGCGCCACTTTGTCCCGGAACTGGCTGCCCGATAATATTGTTGTTTTGTCCGGGCGGTTGCCCAACGATGGAACCCCCTGGTCCCGGTGTAACCTGAGCATAAGCCAACCCCGACGCCAGGAAAAATGCACCGACGAGTACCAGGGGCGGAGCTGTAAATATTGAATAGCGTTTCATGATTGCTCCTGATGTTTAGCGAAATAGCGAAATAGCGAAATAGCGAAATAGCGAAATAGCGAAATAAGACGTTACGCCCGGGCTTTCTTGTTTTCGGTGCGGCATCGCACTTAGGGGAAGCATATGAACGTTGGAGACAACAGGAGGAAATGATACTGTAGGGAACGAGAAACGAGTTTCCGGGATATTACAAGCGCATCAACGAGTCGATAGCCACATCCAGTAGCTGTTTGCTCGCTGCTGCAACGATGCGTCCATCTGAATTCAAACCGGGCGGGCGACCTTTCCAATCGGTTATCCACCCGTCGGCACTTTCAATCGGGACGACGGGTAAGTAGTCATAGGATTCAAGACCCGTTTCCACAATCAGATCACAATACCCGAAGCCAGCAGCCCGTACGCATAGCAATCACAAGTGGGGTGCGCGATTGCAACTTGTCTGCTTAGCGTATCAACGGCATTTCGTTCATCCGGGCAGGCAAAATGTGGCGTGGCGTGGCGTACAGTCGTGCCTGCTCAATAAAGTGACAACCGCTGACTGTGGCCGCACAGCCATTGAGCCTGTTGTTGAATCTTGTAAATTCGCCGTCTCCTGTCCATTGTTCCCCATCGCCGGACATCGATCAGTCCGATAACCTCATCTTCATGCATCAGGCCAATGAGCGTGCCAAAAGAGGGTTTCCCATGACGAAACTTTTTGTGCCGTCGATAGGATCGAGAATCCAGCTGTAATTGCTGCCTCGCACCTTCCCGTATTCTTCGCCGATAATGGCATGATGTGGATATCGCTCGTGAATCACCTGGCGAATGGCGCTTTCGATTTCGTGATCCGCCGCTGTGACCGGGCTCCTGTCGGCCTTGCACATAATGTCCAGAGGAGCGCGAAAATACCGAAGCGCGATCGGACGCGATATCAGCCAGAAGTTGAGCGAACGCTAACGCCTGTTTGCTTGGTAAATTGTTTGGGTTTCTCGTCATAGAGCTTCTTTTCCCAATCTGAACGCGCGCTTTTGCAGTTTCATGCGGCGGGGCTCTATGAGCGCGTCCAGTCTCTTTATCACATCGCCATCAATCGAGGCGTAGGCGCCGCGTGCGGTTTCCTGTGCCAGCATAGCGAATTCGTGATCGTCCCCAAGATAGTCAGCAAGCCGGTCAGCTCGTTTCAGGATTTTTACCACCTTGCCTCTTTCCCGGTCTTTTTTTGAAGAATGAAGCCCATCGATCGCGTTAAGCAGATACTTGACTTGCTTTCGCCATTCATGAAGCGCTTCTGTAGTGGGGACGGTTTTCGCTTCAGCATAGGCTTTGCGACCCTTTCGATAGATGCGCCGCAATCCTGGGCCGATGGTCGAGGAATTGATAGACGAGAAATCTCTCTTGTTTTGCCAGGTCGAGGCTATCCTCAAGTAGACGTATGCAGTTTTCCAGATCGGCTGATTTGCCCTGGGGATGAAGATGGCGTCGCGCCTTGGCCAGGTTTCCCTGTAATATTTTTTGGAGCGGAGCAAGCTCAACCCCTTGCAATTCGTCGATATATCGATCATGGAGGGAATCGAAGGCCTCGATCAATGATCTGGCATCACGCAACGGCGATAGAAAACGCCCTGCATCCCGCAGGCCGGAGTTTTCCGCCTGGTAAGTCGTTTTGCTCATTCCGTCCTGCAACAGCCGAAGATCGGCCCGTGCCTTTTTTAAAGCTTTCCGTGCGTCGTGAATGGCTTCGTCCGAGATCGGCTGTGGTGCTTGCAGGCGCTCCAGCGCTTCGCCGACCGACGTACGCAGCAGTTTGTCGGCCGGATGCCCCGCTGTCATCGGACGGGATGGACCGATTTGCGGATTTCATTGTTTCTGCTCGCGCTTGTAGCGCCGCTCGGCGTTGGTTAACGTTTCTTCTGCCACTTTCGGGCCCCCGCGTTTAATGGGCTTGTATTTACGCCCCTGCACACGGTTATACGATATAAAAAAATGCTCTATTTCAGTTATCCAGGCGCTGGGCAAATCATCAATGTGCTCAAACAGGGCGGGGTTTACCGGGGTGACCGGCACGGCGAGGAGCCGATCATTGCGTATCGTTTTCTTTTTCTCCGTCTGCTCACCCGATATCGTGCCGATCAGTTTGCCTGTCAGGAGGCATCCCGGAAAGCTTGGAGCGTCGCCGATCACAAGCACGTCGAGCGCATCGCCATCTTCGGCGCTTGTCATTGGAATAGAGCCAAAATCAAAAGGGAAAAAGGCGCCAATCGGGAGAATTCGGCTCAAGCGGAAGCACCGCGTTTTCTCGTCATACTTGAATTTGTTGCGGCTGCCCTTCGGCGTATCGACAATGATGTTGACAAGGCCTGACTCAGCTCTTGGCTCCAGGGTAATCAAAGAGTCATTCATGTGATGCTCCTTTTCCATTTGGGGTTTTCAAGCTGAATCCAGCATATACTTGAACGCGCTTGACCGTATGATGTAGTTTGTTTCTGCTAAATAGTTCTCATCCAGAAACGACCAGATATTTTGCTGATTGAGTGTTTCCAACATTCAATTCCGATCTGATTTAGTGACGCATTATGCTGTCTCCCCTTGTTTTTCACTGCGCCATCCCATCAAGGAGGTTTTCCTCCATTTTCGGGCAAGCCCGCTACTCCCCGTGATCTTTTTCGGGTCGCCGCCATCCTTGCGCCATGCTCAGGCTATAGCGTCTGTCGTACCAGGCGTGCATAATGGCCCAGATTGTAGGCAAACACGCTGGACAGGACATAAGCCTTGAAGCCCTCCAGTCCGCGCCATAAACAGCGGCCCAGACCGAAGGCCCGTTTCAGGGTGGAGATGTTGCCCTCGATTCCAGCGCGGAAACGCTTGAGTGTCTTGTATAGCCAGTCACTCCCACCCATCCCTGCTACCGTCATACCACGCTTCCGGGGTAAGCCTACCGCCTTGACGCCGCTCTCGCGCACTGCTTTCACGCCTTCTTTGCTGGCATAACCCGCATCCGCCGCAACCTGTCTGGGCAGGCGTCCATAGATTTCCTGGATGCGTTCAACCATCGGCTTGAGCCGGGTGCTGTCGGCGGGATTGCCTTCTTCAACCACCACATCCAGGACGAAACCGGCACGGCCCGTGGTGAGATTGAGTTTGTGTCCGTATTGCGTCTCCCGCCTGTCCTTGACGATGATGGCGGTGTGCGCTTCAAACAAGCTGACGATCTTGTCTTGTACAGGCACCCGCTCGCCTTTCAGAACTCGCCGCTGTGTCTGGTCGATGACCTGGCTCACCCGGCACAGTACCCGCTCGGCTTCGGCTTTCCATGTGCCCGCATAAGATTGACTCATTGCCCGGAATCGTTTGACGCTGGCCGAGACGACTTTGAGCAGTTTGCGGTAGCTGTTGCGGCGTTGGTCTTCTCCTTTGGCACCGCGAATTTCATTGAGCCGTTTCTTGACTACCCGGCTGTGATTGCGCCAATTCATGACCAGGCCCTCTTGCCGCATTCTTGCGCTCAAGCGGTTGAGTAACCGCATGCCATCCGCCAGCAGCGTGGCGTCGCTCGGCGCATGAATGTGCGTCTGGGTGACGGTGCTGTCGATGCGCGTGCGGTACAGGCTTTCCCATTTACCCGCCAGCATGGCGCGGCCGAACAACCGGTTGATCCGCTCCCACGTCTCCCAGCGTATCCGGTTGATGGTCTGTTGCAAGGTGGAATCGCTGAATCCACGATATTTCCCCAGCCGGGCGAAACCATAGGCAGTGTCCGAGTCCATCAGGTGGTACTCCAGTTCCCGGTAGGTCCATTGCCAGTATTGCTTGAGTAGCCCGCAGCGCAGCACGCTCTCTACGCTCATGCCCAGCCGTCCGGTGTCCTTGATCCCTCCCTGGCGCAAGTCCGCCTCAACCCAGTCCAGTATCTGGGCGTGCCTGTCCAGCCATGCGGATATCAGTTTCAATTCCTGGTTCCGCCATGCGCCGCGAAAATCTCATATATACTTGCTTGCGCAACCCGTTTGACGCGCATTTTTTTCCTCCCGGAGAATCTGAGTTATGTTTGTTTTCAATGGCTTGAATCAAACTATACTCCTTTTCTTGCGAACCTGTCATCCTCTTTCTCCGGCTTTTTTCTTTCACAGCAATGACTTAGGTTTCCGGATGAGAACTATTTACGGTAATATTTTTTCAGGAACAATTCCATGACTAATTTTCTGCGGTCTTTGACATTGCTTCTTGCCGTTACCTTGAGCGGCTGTGGCTATAACACCTTACAGTCTACCGATGAGCAAATCAAGGCGAGCTGGGCGGAAGTTCTGAATCAGTATCAACGTCGCGCTGACCTGGTACCCAATCTTGTAAACGTAGTGAAGGGTTTCGCCGCGCAGGAAAAAGACGTGCTGCTGGGCGTAACGAATGCCCGCTCCAAAGTGGGAAGCATCCAGGCTACGCCGGAGCTGATCAACGACCCTGAGGCCTTTGCGAAGTTTCAGAGTGTCCAGGGGGAACTGACAAGCGCCCTGTCGCGCTTGCTTGTGGTGGCGGAGAACTATCCGCAACTTAAATCGGACGCCAATTTTCGTGAATTGCAGGCACAACTGGAAGGCACCGAGAATCGTATCACCGTGGCTCGTAACCGCTACATCAAGGCGGTCCAGGAGTACAACATCACGGTGCGTTCGTTCCCCAGCAACCTTACGGCAATGGTATTCGGGTTCAAGGTGAAGCCTAGCTTCGCCGTTGAAAACGAGAAAGCAATTTCAGTTGCACCGAAGGTGGATTTCAGCAAGCCATAGCCGGGGAAACAGATTTTTCGCGGGAATCTATAAACCTGACCCTGGAACTTGAAGCCGCGCCTCAACTTTTCTTTATGAGACAAACTGGAAGAAAAGCTCTTGTATTCTTCGCGCTGCTCTTTTCCGTCTCTTTGTCGATGGCGGAAGTGGCAGTTCCAGCGCTTAAATCCCGCGTTACCGATCTGACCGGTACACTGGCGGCGAATGAGGCCGCGCAACTGGAACAGAAACTGGCTGCGTTTGAAGCCAGAAAAGGCAGCCAGATTGCGGTGTTGATCGTTCCCACCACTCAGCCTGAAACTATCGAGCAATATTCGATTCGCGTTGCCGAGGCGTGGAAACTCGGGCGAAAAGGTATCGATGACGGCGCACTCCTGTTAATCGCCAAACAGGACAGGACGGTGCGTATAGAGGTGGGATATGGTCTGGAGGGCGTGCTGCCGGACGCCGCTGGCAAAGCGCATAGTCGATGAAGTCATTGTTCCTGAATTCAAGCAGGGCAATTTTGCCGGCGGTATCGATGCCGGTATCGAGCAAATGATGAGCGTGGTCGAAGGAGAACCGTTGCCGCCGCCCCAAGCCAGGCGCGGCGAACGTGCTCCTTCGGGGAATGCGGTGATGGATAACATTATCCCGATTTTTATCATGCTCATCGTCGTGGCAAAAGTATTGCAGTCCTTCTTTGGGCGCTTCATCGGCGCCGGCATCATAAGCGCTTCGGCAGGATTTCTGGGCTGGCTGCTTTTTTCTTCGATAGTCATCGGCATCATTGCGGCTATCTTTGCATTTTTCGTAAGCTTGTTCGGCAGCCCTGGCGGGGGAGTTTTTAGAGGGGGCCGCGGTGGCTGGCCGGGCGGTGGCATGGGCGGCAGGGGTGGGTTTGGAGGAGGCGGTGGCTTTGGTGGTGGCGGCGGCGGCTTTGGAGGCGGTGGCGCATCAGGGAGATGGTAGATGAATTTTGCACGCATACTGCGGCACTGTTTTACCGGTTCTCTGGCCGTGCGGCGTGTATTTCCGGACGCCGTGCTGATAGCTATCGAGCAGGCCATCAGCCGAACTGAAGTCAGCCATGATGGAGAGATCCTTTTCGCGGTGGAGGCAGCATTGAATACATGGCCCCTGCTTAGAGATCAGTCGGCACGCGAGCGAGCCGTGGAGGCATTTGCCCAGCTTCGTGTCTGGGATACAGAGCATAACAATGGTGTGCTTATTTATTTATTGCTTGCGGATCGCGATGTTGAAATCGTTGCGGATCGTGGAATCAGCAGCAAAGTCGCCAGTAGCGAGTGGGAAAAGATCTGCCGCGAAATGGAAGAAGCTTTTCGCCTGGGTCAGTTCGAATCAGGGGTAATTGCGGGAATCCAGGGGATCGGCAATCATTTGCAGACGCATTTTCCCACGGAGCGGAAGGGCGGAGAAAATGAGCTGTCCGACAGGCCGGTCATTTTATAGCTTACGTTGGTTGCAATCTGCTTTATTTGATCTAACATGAATTAGCAGACTAACGAGGAGCAGAATATGGCGGACAGTGTGACTCAAATTCTCAGCTCTGGGCCGCCTGGCTCAAAGATAAATATAGCCGTGCTTGGCGATGGGTTCGCTGAAGCGGACCAGGCCTTTTACAATCAGAAAGTACAGGAGTTTCTGGTTGACGGCGTATTTGGAAATGATTACTTTTATGAGGATAAACAGGCCTTCAATATTTTCCGGGTCAACCTGATATCGCAAGACTCCGGCGTCAGCACCCGGGTGTACGATGAGCACGGGACGCCGGATGATGCCAGCGATGATACGATCGTCAGCACAACACTCAAGAACACCGCGCTGGGATATATCTTTAGTGGTTCCTGGGCGCATTGCTGGCTGGAAGGAGGCGCCAACACGGGCACGCTTGTCAATAACGCATTGACCACGTGGGTACCGGACTACCAGCTTGTCGTCATCATTCTCAACGATCCCCGCTATGGGGGGTGCGGTGGCGGCGGCTTCCAGATTGTCCCATTAGGTATTGACTGGCACGTTCTCGCCCATGAATTCGGGCATGGGCTCGGATCATTGGCGGACGAATACTGCACGTCAAGAGTCTATTCGGGAGGGGAACCCGGTCAGGTTGATATTACTGTCAATACAAACCGTAATACCCTGAAGTGGAAGAATTTCGTTGCGCCCCCTACGCCTGTCCCGACCGGCGTGGGTTCTTGTGCGGGATACACCGAGGGTACCCGGCCTGCTGACTGGGATGACACGCAAAGCGTAGGACTCTTCGAGGGTGGGGGCACTAACGGCACCGGGATGTACCGGCCGGTCATCGATTGCCGCATGCGAAGCAATACGCCTGAGTACTGTCCAGTCTGCTATACGCATATGAAGCAGGTAAACGACAGCAAGACCGAGCACACCTTCCTGAACTGCTACGCGGGTGATTTCAACGGAGATGGTAAGGACGACGTTCTCATCCATAACTCCAATTCGATCCAGATCTTCCGATCTGATGGCGCGCAACTGGACATCGTTTTCAGCGCGACGGAACGCGTTCCGGGATCGTGGCAATTTACAGCTGGCGATCAGTTCTTCATTGGTGATTTTAACGGTGACGGTAAAAAGGAAGTCGTCGTATTCAACAGTACGAATTGGGTCATGCCCTACCTGGGGCTGCTTGCGGATGATGGCCGCAATGGACTGCGCCTTATTGCCCGATATGATGGATCAATGCCGGGATGGCAATTCGACCACAACGATAAATTTTATGTTGCCGACATAGACGGTAACGGCAAGCAGGATCTGGTTGTTTTCAACGGAACCGACTGGGCATTCCCGTATCTCGGGATTTTGCAGTCGAGCGGAACGGGATTTCATCTGATCAAACGCTACGACCAGAATCTCCCCGGATGGCAGATGACCTCGGGCGACCAGTTTTTCGTTGGTGATTTCAGCGGGGATGGCAAGAGCGATCTTTTCGTTTTTAATGGCGCTAATTGGGCATATCCTTACCTGGGACTACTGAAATCGAACGGTTCGGGTTATACGATGAGCCATCGTTACGATCACTACCTGCCGAACTGGCAAATGACGCCGCATGATCAATTCATCGTTGGAAATTTTAATGCGGATCGCAGGAATGACCTATACATCTTCAATGGAGAAAACTGGTCAATAGCGTACCTCGGAATGCTCCGGTCGAATGGTTCAAGCCTGACGATGGTACGGAGGTTCGACGGCAGTGCGCCCGGATGGCAACTGCGTAAAAATGACCAGTTCTATCCCGCAGACGTGAATGGGGACCGGAAAGCGGACCTCTTTGTCTACAACAGTCTGGACTGGTCGACAGAATATCTTGGCGTCATGATTTCCGACGGTTCGAATCTTTCATGCAGTTGGTCGGCGGATTGGGTGGGCGAGTGGAATTTGGGCCGTGTTGACAAATTTGAGGTGTGTAATTACGAAGGTGGCCGCAGAAAGCGGAATCTTTTCGTGCACAACCACGACTGGTTCGGGATGATCCGTGCGACCCCGGGCCTCCAATTGCAGAAGATTTATTATCGCTGGATCCACAACTACCGCTATGGGCGCAACTGGTGAGAGGGAAACATTATGGCAAATCAAATTGGTGATAATCCCGGTATTAACCATCCCGTCCAGGACGGCGTGCCAAATCAGGTTGTAATCAATCCCGGATTGCCGGCGATGCCGGCGGATCCTTCAAAAGACGCCAGGAGGGTAGCGGCGGGAGCGAACATAATGCCGGAAATAAGGGAAACAGTTAACGTGGCTGGCGGAGGCGGGGGGCGGACAATGGAGACCTTCAGGCCAGCGGCAGCGAGCCCTGCGACGCCCGGCGCGATGCCGGCGTCAGAAATGCAATCTCGCCCCGCTGCGGCCGTTGCAGACATTAACCCGGGCTATCTGCTTCTCCGGGTCCGCGTAATTAACGATAAAATCCAAATTATAAGTGCAAAAACTGTCGACGGCCCTCTGGCGCAACCTGCATCGCTGATCGGGCAGCATGCGTATGAAGTAGTGCTCGATGCCCAGCGACTGGCGGTAGAAGGTATTGCCGATATCGCGGTAAGTCGCTCCTATCCCAGGCCTGGGCAGCATGAACACCATATCGCGCAGCGTCAGGTTTTCGAGTTCAATATTCGTATCCCGCGATCTGCGGTTCCATCGAATGCGCTTGACCGGATAAAGATAAATCTGTTTCGATTCCCGGATGCATTGCCTAAAGCAATATCTGGCCGGGCATTGCTAAGCCGTCAGTTTGGAAACCAGGCACGGATTATTGCCACACTCGATGGCATCACGGCTGACCGGATTGAGCCGCCAGCGCTGGATCAGCTCAAGGTTATTTTTCCCTCAGCCCTTATCCGGTAGGTTTTATCGTATGTCGCCGCTGGGTCCGATAAAACCCCCTGTACGGCCGGTGGCTTTGCGTCACATTGCTTGCGATAGCAGACTATAAAAGCGATGTCGCACCCGCTTTGGGCTGCAGGAGTCTGCGATTCTTCAAGCCTGACAGGCTGCTAGTGCCCCTTATTGGCACCGATCAGATGCAATGAATCTTCAATGCTCTGGTTACGCAGATGCCATCGACGTATCAGCGCCATGATTACCGCCACGAGCAGGCCGAACAGAACAATAACGGTGTAAACATGGACATCGAAACTCACCAGCATTGCATACACGGCCAGCATGGTGAGAATACTCAGGTTCTCATTGAAATTCTGAACTGCTATGGAGTGGCCTGCACCCATCAGGATGTGTCCTCGGTGTTGCAACAGGGCATTCATCGGCACGACAAAAAATCCAGCAAGTCCGCCGATCAGCATTAAAAGTGGAACCGCAATCCACAAATCGCGCGCCAGAATCATGGCTATTACGACGATGCCCATGGCGATGCCAAGAGGAATCACTTTTACCGACTGCCGGAGCGACACCAACCGTGCCGCGATAACGGCACCTACCGCGATCCCTACGGCGACCACGCCTTGTAATTGCGCGGCTTTGCTTAGCGGATAGCCGAGCGCGATATCGGCCCATTTCAGCACGATAAATTGCAGGGTTGCCCCCGCCCCCCAGAACAACGTAGTGACGGCCAGCGAAATCTGCCCGAGCTTGTCTGTCCATAACAGCTTCATGCAATGCCCGAACTCATGTATCAGGAATACAGGGTTTTTCTTGAGAACGCGGTGGTCAACTCCGGTATTGGGAATGTACAGATTGAAGATGGCGGCGGTGGTATAGAATACGGCGATAAGAAGTATGGCAGCTTCCGCGACGGTATTCACCCCTGTGTCTATGAGTGGAAAGTCGAGCGTCAAAAATATGGCGGAGACCGAGGGTGAGATCAGTAGCCCGCCCAGTACCGTGCCTATTATGATCGAGGCAACGGTCAAACCTTCGATCCAGCCATTGGCGACGACCAGTTTTTCGGGGGGCAGCAGTTCAGTGAGTATGCCGTATTTAGCGGGAGAGTAAGCAGCGGCGCCAAGCCCGACGACCGCATAGGCAGCTAGAGCAAAATACTGATGCGATGCCAGAAAAAGCAGACTGCAACCTACGATCTTGATGCTATTGCTAATGAACATTACCCACCCCTTGGCCATGGAATCGGCAAAAGCGCCAACGAACGGGGCAAGAATCACATAAAACAAAACGAACACAAACTTGAGCATCGGAGTGAGGTAAGCAGGCGCATGCAGTTCTACCAAAAGCGCAATGGCGACGACCAGCAGCGCGTTGTCCGCCAGCGAAGAGAAAAACTGCGCTGCCATGATGGTATAGAATCCGCGTTTCAAGCTTTGCTCTCCTAAAACTTTCTCACCGTAAGGCGAGGAATTATACAATGCTCATCCGGGCAATATCACGAAACCGTTGTGCTATAAAATTGGAACCATCTGATTCAGGATCACTGATGAAATTTTCGTTATCTCCCAAGAAACTTCTGCTTAAATCCGGAATGCTCTCCAATGGATTTATTCAGAGGTTGCCCTGCTGATGTCACGCCCCATCCAGGCACTGATCGATCTCTCCGCGCTCGAATATAACCTGTCCGTCGTTCGCCGGCACGCCCCCAACTCGCGCGTGATGGCAGTGATCAAGGCTGACGCATATGGCCATGGGTTGCTGCGTGCCGCCGAAGCACTAGCTCGAGCAGAGGGGTTCGCAATGCTCGAGCTGGACGCGGCCGTGCGGCTGCGGGAGGCGGGCTATCGCCAGACGATTTTGCTACTCGAAGGTTTTTTCGATATAAGCGAATTAGGTTGGATCGAGCAATACCATTTAAGCACCGTAATCCATCACCGCGAGCAGCTCGCGATGTTGTCGGCATCCAGGCCCCGCGGCAAACTGGATGTATTTCTGAAGCTCAATACCGGCATGAACCGGCTGGGATTTACGCTTGATGAGTTTCCCGCTGCGCTGGAAACCCTCAAGGCGAATTCTGCCGTGGGTCAAATTACAGCTGATGACGCATTTTGCCCGCGCAGACGAGCCCTGCAGAAGCGAGAGCATCGCCGCGCAGCTACAACGTTTCAACGCTGCCGCCGAAGGGCGGTATCTGCCCCGTTCAATGGCCAATTCCGCTGCTATCCTGCGTTTTCCCGAAACACATGCCGATTGGGTACGGCCGGGCATCATGCTTTATGGCGCCTCTCCATTCGCCGACACCGCGGCTGACGAGTTGGATTTGCACCCGGCGATGACGGTATCGAGCAAGATCATCGCGGTGCAAACGCTTGAGCCGAGGAGATGGCGTCGGATATGGTCATACTTTTCGTACACATGGGCCAATGCGCGTGGGAATCGTCGCGGGCGGCTACGCGGACGGCTACCCGCGTCATGCGCCTACCGGCACCCCCATACTGGTGAACGGCAGGCGCACCCGCATTGTCGGGCGTGTGTCCATGGATATGCTGCATGTAGATCTGACCGAAATAGAAAACGCCGGGGTAGGTACCCCGGTAACGCTCTGGGGAAAGGGAATGCCCGTTGACGAGGTGGCGCAATCAGCCGGTACGGTAGGCTACGAGTTGTTATGCGCATTGGCGCCGCGCATGCAGATAGTAACCTGATTCCGATTTGATTTGGCAGGTGAAAGTGAGGGTTTCTCCTTGAACCTGTTCAAACTGAGCCCGTAAAAAAAGGCGGTCGCCTGACCGCCTTTTTTTATCCAGCAAGCAGGTGAACTTGGGTTATTCGACCTTCGCCTTGGATCGCAAATCGCCGACCGATGACGCGAACTGGCGTTGCAATACGCGCTGGGCCAGGTTCTGCTTTATTTCTTCGAATGGAGGAACCTTCAGCGGCCGCACGTCGTCCAGCCGTATAACATGCCAGCCGAAAGGGCTTTTCACCGGTTGTTCGGTGAGCTGGCCCTTGGTCAATTTGGTCAAGGCTTCTGCAAAGGGCTGAACATAGCTTGCAGCGGGACTCCAGTCGAGTTCGCCACCCTTATTCTTGCTACCGCTATCCAGGGATTTTTCCTCGGCAATCTTCTCAAGCTTGGTACCTTTTTTGATACGCGCGATAATATCTTTAGCTTCTGCTTCAGTGGCGACTAAAATATGATGCGCCTTGTATTCCTTGTCACCCATCTGAGTTTTGACCGTTTCATATTCTTTGCGCAGTTCTTCATCGCTCACCGGGTGGTTCTTTATGTAATCGACCTGGTAGGCCCTAACCAGAGCTGTTTGACGCGCCATCTCGAGTTGGGTTATGAAATCCGGGTCCTTGTCGAGCCCCTTCTTTTTCGCTTCCTGAGCTATTACTTCCTCGGTTATGAGGTCCTCACGCAAGGCTTTTCTAGCTTCAGGAGAATCCGGCTGATCCTGGGCAGCGCGCGCTTTCATTATAAATTCGATGCGCGACTGAGGAATGGCGACTCCATTCACCTTGGCCATGGTTGACCCAGTTTGAGCCTGAACAGCCGTCACGGCAATCAGTCCGGAAATACCTAGCGCTGTGAGTTGAGAAAATTTAATAAAATACATGGGGCTTCCTTGTCATGGGATCAAAATCAAATTTCTTCGGGAGTATACGCTTTTACACTTAATGCGTGAATATCCTTATGCATCATCTCTTGCAGCGCGGTATAGACCAGACGATGTCGCGCCAACGCGGATTTGCCGGAAAATTTACGGGAGACAATGGTGAGCAAATAATGCCCGCCACCGCTTTTAGCGCCTTCGTGCCCTGCATGCCTGGCGCTTTCATCCACGATTTCAATTTTTTCCGGTTCAAGAACAGAAAGTTTCTGCTTGATCAATTCGATAGTACTCATCGGTTTTATTTAAGGCAAAACCTTTCTGAATGGCCTGACCGTCAATTTGCCATATACGCCGGAAGTGACATATGGATCGGCCTCTGCCCAGGTTCGCGCTGCTTCCAGCGATTCGAATTCGGCCACGATCAGGCTACCGGAAAATCCTGCGGGACCGGGATCGGGGCTATCAATTGCAGGATATGGTCCAGCCAGGATAAGACGCCCCTCTTCCTGCAATACCTTGATGCGTTCCAGATGTTCCGGACGGGCCGCCAGCCGTTTTTCCAGGCTGTCGGGTATATCCTCCCCGCTTATCGCATAGAACATCACGCTTCTTTATCCTCGCTGTCCTGTATGTATTTACCCAGCATCACACCTTGTAATAAGACAAAAGCCACCATCAGGCCCATAAACCCGAACAATTTGAAGTTGACCCAGGTATCAGTATCATAATTGAAGGCCACGTAAAGATTCGCTCCGCCCATTAACGCGAAAAATGCAGCCCAACTGGCGTTGAGGCGGCCCCACACGGGGTCTGGCAGCCTGATCTGTTCTTTCATCATGACACGGATCAAGTTTTTCTTGAAAACCAGGGGGGCCAACAGCAGCGCGGCGGCGAAAAGCCAGTAAAGTACCGACGGCTTCCACTTGATGAATGTTTCATCTTGTAGAATCAATGTCGCACTGCCGAAAATAACGATGATAACAAGGCTGACCCACAGCATGGTATCCACCTTGCGGTGGCGAAACCAGACCCAGCCGATTTGTGCAAAAGTGGCGCCAATGGCAACGGCAGTGGCTGCGTAGATGCCATAAATTTTGAAAGTGACGAAAAACAGGATTACCGGAAAGAGATCAAAAAGAAGCTTCATAATGTCCAACTGGGCCGGCAGGAGCCGTCGAAGAGTAATTATGGCCGCTAGCCACGGAAAAATCTATTCAAATTTTCCAGAAAGATGAGCGAATATAGACGCTTAAATTGCGGAAGATTTTAGCCCCGGCAGATAATTCTCCGTCCGGGCTTAAAAGGCTGGACGAATGAGGTAAAAAAGCCCGGACGAATGACGAACGGTCGAGCTAGATTTCCACTAAATACGCCCAGCATGTCTTTCAGTGTTATAAAAAAGATATGCCCTACTGATAAAGCAATCGAGCCAGGCTTATATATTGCCTGTTCCCCGATCGAGCTTGAGTGATCCGGAATTGATGCAATAGCGTAAACCGGTTGGCTCAGGTCCGTCGTCGAATACATGCCCCAGGTGCGCATCGCAGCGAGCACACAATACCTCTGTCCGGTGCATGAAAAAGCTGTCATCTTCCTCGGCTGTGACATTGGCCGGGTCCACGGGTTGCCAGAAAGAAGGCCAACCCGTGCCTGAATCGAACTTGGTATCCGAACTGAATAGCGCGGCACCGCAACATGCGCAACGGTATACGCCGTTGTCGTGGCAATTCCAGTATTCACCCGTGAAAGCGGGCTCGGTACCGCCCTCGCGACAAACATGGTACTGCTGAGGCGTGAGCTGCTTTTGCCATTCCTGTTCAGACTTGACGATTTTTCGGTCCATGATTCCCTTCAGTCGAAAATTTAGCGCCCCTGAAAGGTATCTCAGGGATATTTCAGGGATGTATTCCAAGCGGACAAAGAGTGTATGTCAATGTAAATGTATCGGAGCTACTTCGCCTTCTTCCGGAAATTCAGCGTGAACCACTTCGCCTTCCGGGTTTGGAAACAATGGAGCGCCACACTCCTCGCAATAGTCCAGAAGAAAATGATTTTGCAGCAACATGGTATGACCTATACCGCATTCCCGCAAGGTCGTTTCGATTTGGGTTACGATATCGCTGCTCTCATCTTCATCGCCAACCAATGCCCATACTATCCCGTACAGCACCTCGTTGCGATCCTTGAGCGTGAAACCTATACGGTATTCTTCCAGCCACTGATCATAGAAAGGCGCGATTACCGCACGCAGCCTGTTTGGTGAAATATTCAGTGTAGTTTGCAGGAAATTAACGGTGGCATGCGTGGAATAGGGCCGGGCGAGGCGATCCGCCATGCGCCAGGCCGAAAAAAAGCCATCGGGTATCAGCAATTCAAACGCGCACCCCAGGAACAACTTCCGCAAAGCTTCACCGCCGTGAGTCTGCCATGCAGGCACAATTTCGTCTTTTGATAACATCAGAGCCGGCAAGTTGCTGTTCCTGGTCTCGCCAGCCCCGTCCGTTTGCTGCCAGCGGAACATGGCCTTTCCTTGCGGCACCGCGATGCCCCCGAGAAGATAGCGTGTATCGGAGAGAAAACGGCCGGTTTCGGGCAGCCGGTTGGGATTCATATGCAACTTGCGCTCTCCCGTCACCGCTGCTGTCCATAGCTTGCCGGCCAGCTCATGTGTAAGGTGATAGCCGCGCGGTAACTGGTCGGGACTGAACAGGCAATCCGCGAGCACGAACTGGACATTCGGCGCCAGCACATGGGTCTGCAACTGTACGCGCAAATTGGCCAGCATTGCTTCGTCTACCGGCCCCGAAGGAATCGAAAATCGCGACCAGGTCAGCACCGGCACGGCGAACATCAGCACATCATAGCGCCGATCTTCATGTGTCAATATGCTGCATTCAATTGCCGCCTCTATGGCATAAATGAACTCGCTATAACCCGCCGGATCGGTATCATAAAGCTGATCCAGCGCCGCTTCGAGATTTTGATCGTCGCTCGTCCGCAACTGGGCGTGTATCTTTGCCGCAAGCCGGTTTTCCCAGAATGGCGTCT
Source organism: uncultured beta proteobacterium (assembly GCA_963850515.1). Classification (GTDB taxonomy): domain Bacteria; phylum Pseudomonadota; class Gammaproteobacteria; order Burkholderiales; family Nitrosomonadaceae; genus Nitrosospira. Next base: position 9,845 of record CAWKMH010000046.1, on the reverse strand, counting down.
TCTATACGGCTGCCTGAAGCTGCAAGCCCCGCCGCCAGGCGGCAAAGCTCTTGCACTGCGCGCGGAGATTTGGTGCGATGAGGAGCGCGAGTTTTTTTCATTAAAATTGATGTGCGCGTATGATCAAAAAAATATTTTAACTTAAATCCCGGGGATGGAAGGAGGATACGCTTTAAGGGGATCGAACGATGCGAAGGAACGAGCGGATTATCTGCTCCGCTCCTCCGCACTACCCGGTTCTCGCCGCTGATGGCGTCGAGTGGAAGCTTCGCGCCGAGTACGTCTATATACTCAATTTGCGGGGGTTCCGCCAGTAGATCGGCTGCGTTGGCGCTCAGTGCTTCTGCGATCGGACCGGATAAATGCGCCGACCGCCCCGCCTCATCGGCGAATGCATCGAAAACACCGAAAGTGGATGGGCCCAGGCGAAGAGCGAACCATACCGGCGTCTCTGCTTCCTGGTTCGCGAGTGTAAGTCCCTGTTCGAGAAAATTGCTTACATCGGTTTCCTTCCCCGGTTTGGCTTGTAATCGTACGAATAGAGCGACTTTTAGCATAATAGCTTTCCTTTCTGAAGTTGAACAACGAGGCACAACTCCAGACATCATACCGTTTCCCGTAAATGGCGAGACTGGCAAATTAAATAACGTTCTTTCACCCATCTTCATATCCTTGCATCGGGTCAGTCTATGAAGACGGCAGTGTTGCGGGCTTTTTTTCGCGGTGGAATTGCCGTAAGCGGTGGATATGCAATCTGCGGTGATCAGTTCTACAGCATTGAGCAACGTAGGCAGGCAGAAAGGGCTCAATTTTTAACCGTGCGTTCCATCGCGATCATTATCGTTGCCGTGAACCAGGCGGTACAATATGGGCAGTACCAGCAGAGTCAACGCGGTGGACGAAAGAATGCCGCCGATTACCACGGTTGCCAGTGGCCGCTGCACTTCCGCACCTGTTCCGGTGGCGAGCGCCATGGGAACGAACCCAAGCGCTGCCACCAATGCCGTCATTAATACCGGGCGCAAACGGGTGAGAGCGCCATTTTGAATAGCCTCATCCAGGGCCATGCCCTGTGCTCGTAAATCACGGATAAACGCCAGCATGACCAGGCCGTTCAGCACGGCTACGCCAGACAGGGCGATGAATCCCACGCCGGCGGAAATGGACAGCGGGATATCGCGCAGCCACAGCGCCACAATTCCGCCGCTGAGCGCGAAAGGAACGCCGCTAAACATCAGCAGTCCGTCCCGAACATTGCCGAACATGGTATAGAGCAGGACAAAAATCAATCCGAGGGCCACAGGAATGACAATCTGAAGGCGCTTCGCGGCTGAAATCAACTGCTCGAATTGCCCTCCCCAGGTTATCCAATAGCCCGGCGGACTCTTCACCTTCTCTGCGATGAGCGCTTCCGCTTCTTCCACGAAGGATCCCAGGTCCCTGCCACGCACGTTAGCGGTAACCACTACCCTGCGTTTGCCGTTTTCGCGGCTTACCTGATTAGGTCCCTGGACAACTTCCAGATTAGCCACCTCGCCCAGCAGTGACGTAGCCGACTACGCCGGCGGCAGGCGCCGCGGCAACCCCCATGGTCGAATCGGGCAGCCTGACCGGTAAACGCTCGAGCGTCTCGATATCGCTGCGTAGTGATTCCGGCAACCGAACCTGCAGATCGAAGCGGCGATCTCCCTCGTAAATGGTGCCCGCGCTTCTGCCACCAATGGAAATGGCGACGGCATCCTGCACATCCACCGCATTCAAACCGAAACGTGCCATTTTCGCCCGATCCATTTGAATGGACAGTACCGGTAATCCGCTGATCTGCTCGGTCCTCACATCCGCCGCGCCAGGGATGGTGCCCAGAACTTTTTCGATCTCCTCCCCTACAGCGAGCAGCGTATCCATGTCGTCACCGAATACTTTTACGGCGACATCCGCGCGCACGCCCGAGAGCAGTTCATTAAAACGCATCTGTATCGGCTGGGTGAACTCGTAATTGTTACCCGGTACTTCCCGCACCGCCTGTTTCAATCGCGGCGACCAACTGCGGCTTTGTATGGTGCGGCCCCGGCCATTCCGACGGGGGTTTCAGGATAACAAAGGTATCCGCCACGCTCGGCGGCATCGGATCGGTCGCAATTTCGGCGGTCCCGATCTTGGAGAACACCCTGTCCACTTCGGGAAATGCCTTGATTGTTTTCTCCAGTTCGTCCTGCATCTCGACCGCAGTAGTCAGGCTCGTGCCGGGGATGCGAATGGCATGGAGAGCTATATCTCCTTCATTGAGGCTGGGTATGAATTCGCTGCCCATTCGCGTCGTCAGCAGGCCGGACAGCACCACAATCACCACCGCAAGCGTGACCGTCAGCGCCTTGTTGTGCATTGCCGCCGCGAGGGCCGGTACATACATCTTCTTGCCCAAGCCACTACCGGACTTTCTTTTCCGCTACCTTGCCGGAGAGAAAGAGCGCAATTGCCGCCGGGATGAATGTTACGGAGAGAATCATCGCGCCGACCAGTGCGATCACGACCGTGAAAGCCATGGGATGAAACATCTTTCCTTCCACGCCTGATAACGCGAAGATCGGCAGATAGACCACCATGATGATGAGCTCGCCATAGATCAGCACCCGTCGGGCCTCCCTGGATGCATCGAAGACCACAGCAAAGCGCTCGGCCGGCGTCAACAGCCGCCCCAGCCGCGCTTGCTCGTGCGCGAGCCGCCGGATGGCGTTTTCGACAATGACGATGGAACCGTCTACGATCAGGCCGAAATCAAGCGCACCCAGGCTCATCAGATTAGCGCTGACATGATTGGCCACCATGCCGCTAAAGGTGAACAGCATCGAAAGCGGAATAACGAGTGCGGTAATCAGCGCAGCACGCAAGTTTCCCAAGAAACAGGAACAGCACCACGATTACCAGGGTTGCGCCCTCGAACAGGTTTGTTGCGACTGTCCAGATAGTTTTGTCCACCAGATCGGTACGATCGTATACCGGCGTCGCGACGATGCCTTCCGGCAGAGTCCGGTTAACCTCTGTCAGCTTGTCGGCGATAGCTTGAGAGACCGTCCGGCTGTTCTCCCCAATCAGCATGAGCGCGGTGGCAAGGACTATTTCCTCACCATTCTGCGTTGCGGCGCCGGTGCGTAATTCCTTGCCTATCAAGACATCCGCAACGTCCTTGACGCGTATGGGTATACCTTGCCGCGAGCCGAGAATGATGTTGGCGATTTCATCCAGGTCGGCCACCTGCCCCGGCACTCGGACCAGGTATTGTTCACCGCTTTTTTCGATATAGCCTGCGCCTACGTTAAGATTATTTCGCTCCAGGGCGATGATGACATCCTGTAATGTCAGCCCGAAGGAGAGCAGCTTGTCGGGATAGGGCGTAACGTGAAATTGCTTGACGTAGCCACCTATTGCGTTGATCTCCGCTACCCCTTTAACCATGCGCAACTGAGGCCGGATAATCCAGTCCTGAATCTCCCGCAGGTCGATCGTGTCATATGCGGTGCCGTCCGGCTTTTGTGCGTCTTTCCTGGCGTCCACGGTCCACATGAAGATTTCCCCAAGCCCGGTAGAGATCGGTCCCATCGTGGGCACAATTCCTACGGGCAGCTTGGCCTTGGCCTCCTGGATGCGCTGGTTGACTAGCTGGCGCGCGAAATAGATGTCGGTGCCATCCTCGAAAATAACCGTCACCTGGGATAAACCATAGCGAGAGAGGGACCGGGTATGGTGAAGGTTGGGAAGGCCGGCCATGACCGTCTCGATCGGAAAGGTCACACGCTGTTCTGCTTCCACCGGCGAATAGCCTGTCGCCGAGTGTATTGATCTGTACCTGCACATTGGTAATGTCCGGCACGGCGTCAATAGCCAGCTTCTGGAAACTATAAACCCCGACCGCGGCCATTGCCAGTACCGCTCCTATCACGAAGCCGCGCCGGTGTATCGAACCTTGCAAGATGCGTTCAATCATGATGTATCGCCATCGGAGATATTCTGGCTGGCCTACAGCTTGCCGGCTGGCTGTACCGATTTTCAGTGATCATGGGATGCGCCCGCCTTGCCGAGTTCGGATTTGATGATAAAGCTGTTGCCCGCTGCGTACTGCTCCCCGGCGGAAAGTCCGCCAAGCACCTCCACCATCTTGCCATCGCTGCGGCCGAGCTTCAGCGGACGTGCTTCAAGGTGCTCGCCGTAGCGGCCGAACACCACCGACCAGTCATTCAGTGTCTGGATGGCATCGACCGAAACCGCGATAGGCACCTGAATTTCTTCGGCCACCAGTTCCGCGGTGACAAACATGCCTGGGCGCCATCTCCCGTCCTTGTTATCCAGTATGATCCGCGCGGTGGCAGTGCGGGTCGCGGCACCGACAAGGGCGCTGATGTAGGAGATTTCACCTTCACCCTCCACATCGATCGCTGTTGCTTTTACCTTCGCCTTCTGCCCGATCTTGAGCACATCCAGGTCTTTCGCATACACCGTGATTTGCGCCCATACCGTGGACACATCGGCTATGGTGAAGATGGCCGTATCCTCTTTAAGTGTCTGACCCTGGGCTATGGCTTTAGCGGTAATAAGGCCGGGAATCGGAGCCTGGATCTCATAGCGAGACAGATCGCGCTCCTGATGAATTGCCTCAGGCCGCACGCCAAGTGTACGCAATTTGGATAAGGCAAGATCGGAGGCGATCTCGGCTTCGGCCAGTGCCTGCTGGGCGGTGAGATAATCCTGCTTTGCGGAGATCTTTTCTTCCCACAACTGCTTCTCACGTTCAAATGTGATCCGCGCCAGCCCCAGCCGTTTTCGCGCTGCGAAGAGCTGGCTGCGTAAATCCGCCAGCATCATGCTTTCGATGACGGCGAGCACCTCGCCTTTCTGCACATGCTGGCCATGATGCCGATAGACGGCATCTACGATGCCCGGCAGCCGGGGTACGACCTGCACGATGGTATGCTCATCGAATACGATCTCGCCGGGCAGCTTGAGTGTCAGCTTGAGCGTCGCTGGCCCGGCAGTGCGTATTTCGACGCCGATGCTTTTCAGTATTTCGTCCGGCATTGCTACCCTTGCTTCGACCTGGCTGTAACCCCAGCGAAACGTTTCACCGTCGTGCTCGGCAGCAATTGCCATATCGAATGAGTGAGGTTCCTCCACTACCTGGTCGCCCAGCAGATAGTCGGCCTCAGGCTTGAAGTTGAATATCTGCGCCGGCGCACCCAGCCGGGATAGTGTGACCGTCACTTTCGCGGCAGTGGGCGGAAGAGGCTTCCCGTTTTCATAGAGGTAGAGGCGCAATTGCGGCGGCACCCCTTTTTCAAAAATGGTGACCTCTACGCCGAATCCATTCTTGATAAACAGTTTTCCTCCCTTGGGACCTTTGCCGGGCTCTTGTCCGGCTCGCTTTTCCGTCGCTGGTGGTTACTGATTTTATGGTCCTCGTGAGCGCCGGAGGCGGCAGCTTCATCATGGACCTCATGTAGGGTATCGTGAGAAGGAGCCTTGTCCCATGTAAGGATTAATCCACCCAGTACGATCCCTGTTACGATGACAACGGCAATCGATATCCTTTGGCGCTTGTTCACAATGTGCTCCTTGAATCCCCATTTGTCGCCATTTGTATTATGGCCGTTGATGACAGCGGGATTTACCGCTCCATCGATGGGTGCTGCAATCACGCGTTCGATTTCATTGACCAGGCGGTGGTAATTCGCAAGCGCGCGCACATAAAGGATTCTGTTCTGGAATAAAGTCCGCTGCGCATCCAGCACTTCAAGAAATCCAAATTTACCCAGCTCATAGCCTTTGTTGGTCACCTCGAACGCGCTTTTGGCCGCAGGTAGAATTTCGTCGCGCAGTATCCCTACCTCGTTTTGCGCACTCGACAAAGCCTCATACGCTAGTGTGAGCTCGGCTTTAAGCCGCAGGTCGATGGCTGCCTGCTCGTCGATGGCCTTGTCTACACGTTGATGCGCTTCGCGGACATTGCCCTGATTACGGTCGAAAAATGGCAACGGCATCACCAGGCTGACCACAGGCGTATTGCCCCCGAGCAGCGCGTGGTGAACGACACCCGCGTTCACGGTGAGATTCGGTATCCGCCGGGTCTGTTCCACCTCCAGCAGTGCTTTACGCTGTTCTATATTTTTCATGGCGCGAAGCGCTGCGGGACTGCTGAGGACGCGGTCCGCGAGAACTTCAAAGCTCGGCAGGGTGATCAATGATTCAAGATTTCCCAGCGCTCTGGTAAATCGCGGGGAAGCGTTGCCCCATAGCAGCGTCAGCCGTTTGCGCGCCGACGCCAGATCACGCTGCGCTTGCTCAAGCTCGATCCGGGTGGTGGATAGTGTCACTCCGGCCCTGGTCTCCTCGATGGGAGGCACCTTGCCGGCCTGAACACGCTTTCCGGTTGTACTGACTACCCTCTGCGCCAGTTGCAGGTTATCCTCGGCAAGCCGCACACGTTCTTGTCCGGCCAGCACTTCCGTGAAGGTATTTGCTATCCGGGCGATGAGTTCCACCCGTCTTGTTTCGTAGTCTTTACCTGCCAGTTCTTCACCAAGCAGCGCCGCGTTGACCCGGGCTGCGCGTTTCCCGCCGAGCTCGATCAACTGGCTGATGCGGATAGTCGTGATTTGTTGCACAACCTCTTGTGCAACCGCTTTTTGCGAGTTGATATCGCCCTGAAGCGGCTGAATATTTCCGACATTTTCGACGTTGACCGATAACTCGGGATTTCGAAGCAGCCCCGCTTGAAGCGTTGCGCCTTCCAGGGCGCGCATCTCCTTGGCAAAAGAGGCCAGCTCGGGATTGCGCTGCAATGCAAGCAGCGCGGCATCCCGTAAAGTCAAGTCGCCCTTTTCCTCAGGCTGGAGCACATCGGCGAAGCGCAGGCTTCTGTCGGGAATGACGCCGGCAAAGGTACCTTCCGCAATTGCCGAGGAATGCCAACCCAGCGTAGAACAAGGCACCCAGCCAGCACGGAATGTCGTGACGGCGCGAACGATACATCAAAGCTCATGAAAATCCTCCGCAAGGCTACGTAACCCGGATGTTTCATAAATTCGCGTGATGATTGCGCAGGATTTTGTTTTGTAGGGAGATTTCGTGAAAGAGTGGCGTAGTTATTCATACGCCCGACTGAACGAAATTTTCATACGAAACAAAAGACCAGCGAGGGCGCGCGTCAATTTATGAAACATCCGGAGGTAGATATCAAACTCCGTAACCGGCGCTCCTATGAGTCAACCGGTCCTTACGCAGATGAGAATGGAATGCGGCAAGTCATGGCGCAGCGGCACAATGGACACAAGGATAAAGGCCTCGAATATTCTCCGGGCGAGCCGGTAGCCCAAAGCAACGCCAGGGGGATACTCGTGCGAGACTTGCAGTTTTAGCTTGCCAGGGTGTTTCGGGGTGGATGCAGAGGTGACTCGGGAATGGATTCGGGAACGGTGGCAGAGACAAAGACTCCGGGAACTTCCATGCCGATGGAAGCGGGTACAGTTAAAGGAGCCGTAAAGAAAAAGGGCTGATACTGCCCTGCCGCGTGAAGACACAGATGAGTAGCGGCATCCAGGTGGCCCTCATCATTTATAGCCGCATGCTGATGGGCCTCAAGATGCGCTGTGGATCGAGAGAAAGAACGTGATGCTCATGATCGAGCTCATGAGCGAAAACCTCGCCGTTAAACGCCCAGCTAAATGCGTTCGTCATCATAGTGACGAACAGTACAAGCATGACGGGGTGGATATGGCGTCGTGGGTTCATGGCTTCTTAGATTCTATACCCGGGAACGAATAATGCCAATAGCTGCTTTTTTCTCGTTAGCACAGGCCAAGCTCAGGATTTCGCATAGGGAGCAATCAATTGCCCAAATAATTCAGCTGCTCTCATTCTCGGAAATGCGCAAGTTTGTGAACTATAGTGATATGAATGTTTGATCCATGAGCGCGAGGTCATCAACACTGCGATGGCACTTTCCTGCGCTCTATCAATCAACCGAAGCAACGATCAAATAGTTATCTAATCAGGAGGAAACGACATGCCTCAATTGCTGGCCTCTGAATCCACCTCGTTTACATTGGACAATATGGGGAGGTTCCTCTGCAACACGTTGCAGGAAGCAGTCGATAGCGCCGCACAGACCGTCGGTGGGCGCCAGCGCGGCTTTGATGTGATTATCATTGGCGGCGGCACCTTCGGGGCAGTGATGGCGGAACATCTTTTTATTACCGATGCCACGCGCAGTCGCCGGATTCTCGTACTCGAAGCCGGGCCATTCGTAGTGCCCGAGCACGTGCAAAACATGCCGTTTATGGGTGGCGCGCCCGATTTGCGTGTGCCCTGGGTAAATCATCCGGCACTTAACTACCTCGGCCTGATCTTCGCTGTCGGAGGACGCTCGCTGACATGGGGCGGGTGGTCGCCCGAGATGCTCGATGAGGAGATGGCGGCATGGCCACCAGCGGTAAAAACGGCGCTGCGGCCGCCACTTCCTGCTGAGGGATATTTCGCACAGTCGAGCCGGCAGATTGGTGTAAAAGAGACTAACGACTTCATCTACGGACCGCTCCACATCGCGCTGCGCAAACAACTCCACGCCGGGCTCAACATGCCGGGCAATGAAACCGGCTTTACTTTCGCTCAACTCCTTGAGCATCCGGCGGTGCGCTATCCCGACCCCGGAGAACCGCCGCTGACCGCCGCGCTGCTTCGTGACTGGCTGGGCTTGCCCAGCACCGACACGACCCCGAGGCGGTCCTGCACGAACTTTTCAAACTTGAAGCACCGCTTGCGGTGCAGTCGACAACCCTGCCCGGATTCTTCCCAACAATAAATTCAGTGCCGATCCCCGGCTTGATCAGCGACAGCAAGGCTGGCGAACAAAGAGGCGGACGGAATAGGGCCGGTGGGCGGACGCACGCAAGCGGCTCACGATCGTGCCAAACTGCCACGTACAGGAGCTCATCACCGAAACGCAAGCCCGATAATTGGGTACAGCGTGACCGGCGCGCGTATCTGGCAGAATGGCGCTCACGGGATATTCTGCTGGCGCCGCCGCGAAATGGCGGGCAGAGTGCGGTCGGTCATCCGCGCTTGGGACGGTTGAAACGACGCGCGTGCGCATGCACTACCTTTCAGCAGTCGCTTGCGGGGCGCGCTGCCGAGCGCATGGGTGAAAATCTCATTGCGCATCTGCGCACGAACCTTACCATACGCGATACCGCGCGCGGCCATTGCGGCCAACTTGCCGGCTACGTTGATCCCCAGCCTCCAGGCATCGGCATTGCTCATCAAAGGCAAGGCGCCCAATAATCGGACTTATCATTTCCAGATCACCGCCTCGGGATTGGGCAAGCTGGGCATCGATTCCGAAGCCGAGCTTTTCAAGAAAATCCCGGATCCTGGAACTCATTGAAGCGCATGCTGCCGCGCGAACGATGACGACCGTCGTCATCACCATCCGCGGCATCGGCGAAATGACGACTCGCAATCCGGACAGCTTCATCGATCTTTCGACGCAGGAAAGCGACTTTGGGCGCCCGAAGGCCGTTGTTCATCTGGGTAACGCCAAAGCCAGTCCACAGCAGTTTCCCGGCAGCGCGCAGACCAACTTGATCGCGCCACATGGGATGCCATGGATGCGGTAGCCGATAAGATCGCGCTCATCTTTGCCGGCAATGAACCGTTCGAGATTCTTGCCAATCGCTGACGGCGCCATTCGGGTTCCCTCTGGTACCCGGGCGCAGCGACTCGCCATACTCGCCGCGTTCAAGAACCGCCGCGACGACCTTGGTACAACGCACCACGATGCCGGCACGATGCGGATGGGC
>CAWKMH010000045.1:0-27113 GCA_963850515.1 uncultured beta proteobacterium | reverse complement strand
TTCTGCTAAATAACTTTTTTCCCCGCTGAACTACTGGGGACCGGCTGGGCTTCCAGGTTTTCGTGCCGTAATACGCTGATTTCACCATCCTCTTCAAGACAAGCGATTTTTATTTCATCGAGATTCTCAATGCCTTGTTCGCGCAATTTCGATTGTAATTCTTCCGCCGTGATCAACTCCCGTCGCATCGCTTTACGTTGCAGTTTGCCATTTCTGATGACAGCGAGCGGAGGCGGCTGAATAAGACGCCGCAAGGTAGGGAAATGAAAGCTCATCCAGTCGAGAACATAGTTCCAGCCGGCAAGGGTGGCAACAAGGATACAGCCATCGGTAATCGAGTCATAACCTCCAGACATGCCATTACTGGCCGCATCGGCGATAAGGACAAGCAGTATCACATCCGTTATGGCAATAGCGCCGATGTCGCGGCGAAGCAAGAATCTGAACAGAAAAAAAATGAACCAATAGATGACGCTCCCGCGTACAAAGATTTCGACCGGATTTACTGAGAAGCCAAATAGTTCAGACCAATCGACCATTTAGATTAACGGAAGGATGACCGGCACGCTTGCCGTCAACACTTTAGTCCCTGAAAGTTTGAGCAAAAATCACGTTTTATTATTGTTCAGCAGCTAGCAGGTGCTCCACCGCTTCCCGCACTCCGTTAGCGCCTGACTGAATCTATTTCATCTGTTTGATGCTGTTCCTGAACAATAGGACTTCGACAAAAATCCCTCAGTACGATAACGCACATTCTGCATGCTTATCTTTAGGTAGAGTGCGATGACGAATTAGCTAATGTAGCGCTACACGCAGTTGTGTGAATGCTGACTGTTCCAGACCGCGGGTAGCAGCCCGAAGCGGGTTCTCGTTCTGAAAGCTGCAGATGGACTTATTTTGAGCTCAATATCGACGTGGTGATCAATGCGGTAGGCATATTACGGGAACGTGGCCGGCAAACATTCGACGCGCTTCATGACCGCCCCGCAGGCGCTTTTCGCGGCTTGTGCCGCGGCGAATGGCATAAGGCAGAGTCGGTAGGGATCAAATGACAACAGCAGCACAGAAGTTATCTCAACAGCATATTCTGAAATCTGGCATATGGAGCAGCGGGGAGATGGGTGATTGATGGATGATAATTGCGTAATTCATGAATGTCCCGTCGCGCTTCTCCTGATTGAAGTAATCATGATCTGGAGTTTGGCGAAGGCGAGAACCTCGTTGAGTACGCCGTACCCATAGCGCGGAACATCGCACGGCAGGGGGCACAATAAATGGTGTTTACCCTGAGCAAGCGCTAGGCGGCTAAGCGGTGCTCAAACCGCTAACTTTACTTTGGCTGTAAGGTCGTGCCCTGCCGTACGCGACAAGGCTACCGCCGCCTCTCTCCATATCTGCGGCAACCCGCACCGAGACTGAACAATTCCTTGACTAAATGCCCATTTAGTTTTAAATTGCCATATCCTTTCTCCCCGTAATATCCGTTCTCTTCAGCAGTTATCTTAAAAGGTCACACATCTATGACTTTAGGTCTTATCGACTTGCCGTGGTGGGGGTATATCGCAGTCATCCTGGGTCTTACCCATATTACGATTGCCGGTATCACGATATACCTGCACCGCCATCAGGCGCACCGCTCGCTTGAGTTGCATCCGCTGCCCAGCCATTTCTTTCGCTTCTGGTTGTGGCTTACCACCGGCATGGTGACCAAGGAGTGGACGGCAATACACCGCAAGCATCACGCCAAGTGCGAGACCGCGGCCGACCCCCACAGTCCGCAAGTGCTCGGCATCAGTAAAGTGCTGAGAGAAGGATCCGAGCTCTATCGGAAAGAAGCAAAGAATCTGGAAACCCTGGAAAGATATGGCCATGGTACGCCGGACGACTGGCTGGAGCGCAATGTCTACTCCAAGCATAGCGCCAAGGGTATTGCGCTGATGCTGATCATTAATCTTATTCTATTCGGTCCCATCGGGCTGACGATCTGGGCGATACAGATGGCCTGGGCTCCCATCATGGCTGCTGGCGTCATCAATGGTGTGGGACACTACTGGGGATATCGCACTTTCCAGGCGGAAGATGCCAGCCGCAATATCGTACCTTGGGGGATTCTCATTGGCGGAGAGGAGTTGCATAATAATCATCACGCCTATGCCACTTCCGCGCGTTTATCCAACAAGTGGTACGAGTTCGACATAGGCTGGATGTATATATGCATTCTGAAATCGATGGGGCTGGCCCAGGTGAAGAAGGTTGCGCCCAAATTGCGCCTGGATGCCGCCAAGACGACTTGCGATCTTGATACGCTGCAAGCTGTTATTTCTCATCGTTACGAAGTGCTGGCAAAATACGCTCAGTCCCTCAAGCATACGTTGGCAAAGGAAATTGATCATCTGAAGGATGGGACTGCGAATCTCGGCGTGGATCGTTCTACCCTTAAACGTTGGGTTCTTGCCGACTCCAAGACCCTGCAGGAAGACGAACGTGTCAAGCTGAACCTGGTGCTGAGCAAAACCAGCACGCTTGACAAGGTATATAAAATGCGTGAGGAGCTTATGGCAGTGTGGCAACGCTCGACCTCCTCCAAGGATGAGTTGGTCAAGCAGCTGGAAGATTGGTGTCACCGCGCCGAAGAAAGCGGTATTGAAGTGCTGCAAAATTTCTCCCGCAGGCTACGCTGCTACGCCGCTTAAGCCAAATGTGACAAGCGTTAAAAACGTACTGCAACAAAAAACCCGCTAGCTGGCGGGTTTTTTGTTGAGTGCGTTTTTAATATATCCTGGAAGATTCATACGGCACAACCTTCGCGATAATATTACTTGAGTTTGGTTTCCTTGTATTTGACGTGCTTGCGTACGACCGGGTCAAATTTTGAAATTTCGATTTTCTCCGGCTTGGTGCGCTTATTCTTGGTAGTGGTGTAGAAATGACCGGTTCCGGCCGAAGATTCGAGCTTTATTTTTTCTCTCATGATAATGTCCTTATATTCCCAAGCCTGAATGCCGTTTCCCGACTTTTAAATGTTGTCCCCGCGTGCGCGCATTCCAGCCAGCACCGCGTCAATACCATTCTTGTCTATTGTACGGAGCGCTACATTAGACAAGCGCAGGCTGATCCAGCGATGCTCGCTCTCAACCCAGAACCGGCGGCGCTGCAAATTGGGCAAAAAACGCCGTTTGGTCTTGTTGTTCGCATGGGAAACGTGGTGGCCGGTCATAGGCTTCTTTCCGGTGACTTCACATACTTGTGCCATGGTGATCCACTCCCAAAATCGGAAAAACCGATATTATATCCCGATTTCAAGGATTTCCTCAAATCATATCAATCCGCGCTCAGCGAACGACATGGCCGTGCCCGCGCCAACGATAAAATGATCGAGGACCTTCACGTCTATCAAAGCAAGCGCCTGTTTTAGAGATTGAGTCAGGATTTCGTCGGCCTGGCTCGGCTCCGCAACACCGGAAGGATGATTGTGGGCAAAGATAATGGCGGCTGAGTTATGATACAGCGCCCGTTTTACCACCTCGCGCGGGTATACGCTGGTCTGGGTGAGGGTCCCCTTGAACAACTCTTCGGTCGCAATGGTGCGATTCTGAGCATCGAGAAAAATAGCCACGAAGACCTCGTGCTTTTTACCCTGAAGACTGAGGCGCAAATAATCGCGTACTGATTTCGGCGAGCTCATGGCATCGCCGCTCTTCAGTTTTTCTTCCAGCGCACGTCGCGCCATTTCCATCACTGCCTGTAATTGCGAATACTTGGCTGGGCCCATTCCTCTTACCTGGCAAAAAGCGTTTTGATCCGCGGCAAACAGCCCTGTCAGCCCGTTGAAGCACTGGAGCAGTTCTCGCGCCAGATCCACTGCGCTTTTTCCGGCCATACCCGTACGCAGGAATATCGCCAGGAGTTCCGCATCGGAAAGATGCGCGGGTCCATTTTTCAGAAGTTTCTCGCGCGGACGCTCGGATTCAGGCCAGTCGGAAATTGCCATGGTAGTGTGGGTGCCAAATAAAAACGTGAAGGTCAGGTGGGAAATCCAAAATCATCGTAGCGGCGAGAGCCGTCCTCTGCAATGAGATGCTGTTTTTAGGTTAAACTGCCTTCCTGCTAAAAGTGATCCTATGATTATGACTGACACGTCCTTACAAAGAAGCCAGACGCCTGCTTTTGGGGCTGACCGGCGGGGTGGCCGCATACAAGGCTGCGGAACTGGCGCGTCTCATGATGCATGACGGCGTGGACGTGCAGGCGGTAATGACCCAATCGGCCTGCCATTTCGTCGGTACGGCAACGTTGCAGGCATTAACTGGTAAGCCGGTGTTTACTGAACTGTGGGACGCGAGCATTGCCAACAGCATGGCTCATATTGATCTTTCGCGCAACGTGGATGCGATACTCATCGCGCCTGCCAGCGCCGATTTTATCGCCAAACTCGCCAATGGTCTTGCCGATGACCTGTTATCGACATTGTGCCTTGCGCGCGATTGCCCCTTGCTGATCGCTCCGGCCATGAACCGGCAAATGTGGGAAAATCCTGCAACTCAACGGAACCTGGCTACGCTGCGGCAGGATAATGTAACAATACTCGGTCCCGCCAGTGGCGCCCAGGCATGCGGAGAGACCGGCATGGGTCGCATGCTTGAAGCGCATGAACTCGCTGAAACGTTGCATTCTTTTTTTCAGCCCAGGCTGTTGCAAGGCAAGCGCGTGCTCATCACTGCCGGGCCCACATACGAGGCTATTGATGCGGTCAGGGGAATCACCAATTTAAGTTCCGGAAAAATGGGCTATGCAGTCGCGCGCGCAGCACTTGAAGCCGGGGCGGAGGTCATTCTCATTTCCGGTCCTGTTTGCCTTGATGCGCCTCCGGCGGCGAAGGTCGTCAGGGTGACGAGCGCGCAAGACATGCTTGGGGCCGTGGAAAATGAAATTTCAGGTGTCGATATTTTTATAAGTGTCGCGGCAGTAGCCGACTACCGCGCCAAAAGCACCAGCAAGCAGAAGACAAAGAAAACCAGTAATAACATTACGCTCGAACTGATACCCAATCCTGATATTCTGGAATATGCGGCAGGGCTTGCCGATCCGCCTTTCTGTGTAGGTTTTGCCGCAGAGACGGAAAATCTTGAGGAGAATGCCGAAATCAAGCGGCGTAAGAAAAAGCTGCCGCTTCTCGCCGCAAACCTGGCCCAGGAAACGATTGGCTCTGAAGATTGTACATTGACTCTATTCGACGACGCAGGCAAGCATCATTTACCGAGAGCGCAGAAAATAGAGCAGGCACGGCGTTTGATTAAACATGTTTCATTGCTGCAGGAAAAACAAAAAGCGTGAAAAAGATTCTGAGATTGCCATGCTAAAGATAGACATCAAGATTCTCGACTCACGTCTGAAGCACCAATTGCCGGCTTATGCTACTCCTGGCTCCGCTGGGCTTGACCTGCGGGCCTGCACGGAACATGTGATGACGATCGCACCAGGCGAGGCCAACCTCATCCCCACCGGCATCGCCATTCATCTTGCGGATCCAGGACTTGCCGCTATGGTGCTTCCCCGTTCGGGGTTGGGTCACAAGCATGGCATAGTGATGGGGAACCTGGTCGGGCTGATCGATTCCGATTACCAGGGTCAAATATTCGTTTCATGCTGGAACCGTGGACAGGTACCTTTTCTATTGAATCCGCTGGAGCGGATCGCGCAACTGGTCGTGGTGCCGGTGGTACAAGTCGATTTCAATGTGGTAAATGATTTTACGCAAAGTCATCGAGGAACAAACGGCTTTGGCAGTACCGGCAAACATTAAACCTGATTCAGCAGTTGACTCCTCATTTATCAGCTCGGCGCCATGCTTAACAAAGAACTTTTGTTCCACCTGACCTCCACCTTCCTGATGAGTTCTTTACGAGGGGGATTGCACCATTTTTATGGCACATGGCCACGTTATAGTTCCTTTGAATGGAGCGGCCGTTCCAGGTTGTTGCGCATTGCCCGGCACTCCAAAAATCATACACACCACCCTATCCAACTGCCGGGTTCAGGCTGGCGCATTCTTGCGATTTTTTTTGTTTTTCTTCTATCGGCGCCGGTCAACGCGGAAATGCCGGTACGCCAACTCAGAGATTTCCGGTCATACTCTTCGCGTCGAGGTCGCGCATACTCGAATCCACCCGCTCAAAGGGGTTGATGTCCCGACAATCGATGGATGATAATGACGGGAATGCTATTTGTATTCCCCGAGGCCGGGCGCCACAGCATGTGGATGATGAACACGGATATTCCGCTAAGCGTCGCCTTTCTGGATGAAAAAGGGGTGATACTCAACATCGAGGACATGATGCCCCGCACGGCAACGGCGCATGGTTCCGCTGGGGCCGCGAAATATGCTATCGAAACGAATCTTGGCTGGTTTTCGACGAGAAATATAAAGGCAGGTGAGCGGGTCATGGGCCTCGATAAAATGCCGGTAGCGGAATAACCAGATCTCCGTTGCCGGATTCTACGCCTGCATCCGACTCGCCCTGACTCTTTAACGCATGCCTGGAAGCATTCCTTTCATGCTCCGAAGCATTTTTGTCATTCCCCCTTTGCTCATCATTTTCATCATTTTCTGCGCTTGCTCGAATTGCGACAGCAAGCGGTTTACTTCCTGTACGGTAACGCCCGCTCCCGCTGCGATCCGGCGTTTGCGTGATGCTTTCAAAATTTCGGGCTTGACCCGTTCCTGGGGTGTCATGGCATTAATGATGCCTTCGGTGCGGCCCATGACTTTATCGTCAATTTTTACGTTTTGGGCGGCCTGGCTCAATTGAGCAGGCAGTTTATCCATGACGGCACCCATGCCACCCATATTTCTCATTTGTTGAAATTGCATCTTGAAATCGTTCAGATCGAAGCTTTTGCCCGATTTCATTTTTTTAGCGAGTTTTTCGGCCTCGTGCTGATCTACGCCGCGCTGGGCTTCCTCGATCAATCCCAGCACATCGCCCATGCCGAGAATGCGTGAAGCCATGCGATCAGGGTGGAATGCCTCCAACCCCGTTAATTTTTCCCCTACGCCGGCAAATTTGATTGGCTTTCCAGTAACGTGAAGCACCGACAGTGCCGCGCCTCCGCGCGCATCGCCATCGAGTTTCGTAAGGATCACGCCGGTCAGCGGCAACGCCTCGGCAAATGCTCTGGCTGTGTTGACCGCGTCCTGACCCTGCATTGCATCCACTACGAACAACGTTTCGATGGGATTCAGCAGCGTTTCCAATTCGCGAATTTCTTCCATCATCGCTTCGTCGATGGCTAACCGCCCGGCGGTATCCACAATCATCACGTCGTGGAAGTGCCTGCGGGCAAAATCCAGTGCGGCAGCAGCGATTTCTTTCGGCTGTTGTCCCGCTTGAACCGGGAAGAACGCCGCGCCCGTCTGCCGGGCCAGCAGCTCCAATTGATGAATGGCGGCGGGGCGGTACGTGTCACACGAAACAAGCAATACCTTTTTCTTTTTTTGCTCCATCAACCACTTTGCCAATTTGCCGCTACTGGTGGTCTTGCCGGCGCCTTGCAGCCCGGCCATGAGGATGACCGCCGGCGGCACGGTAGATAGATTGATATCGGCGGTTTCGCCTCCCATGAGGGCGATCAATTCCTGATGCACTACCCCCACCAGCGCCTGGCCTGGCGAAAGGCTGCCTACTACTTCCTTGCCGACCGCCTTTTCCTTGATGCGTGCAATGAACTCCTTGATCACCGGCAAGGCTACGTCGGCCTCCAGTAATGCCATGCGCACTTCACGCAACGCTTCCTGTATATTGGTTTCGGTCAGTCGCGCTTCACCCCGCAGGGTCTTGATGACTCCGGAAAGCCGGCTGGTAAGATTGTCGAACATGCAAAATGCCTCTCAAGAAAATTTGGTGTAGACTAACTGGCAGTCCCAATTTAATCCGCTATATAAATGTCAGGTATTCTAGCCTATCTCGTCGCCTCCCTGCTGTATGGACTGATCGGTTGGCACTTCTGGCGCACCAGGTGGAATGCGCCCGCAAAATCCGGAGGCGGCGATATCATAGCGCCGGGATGGGAGCGTTATGCCATTCTCGCACCGCTGGTGCTGCACGGCTATACGCTTTATGAATCCGTGTTCGCAGGCATCGGGTTGAGCTTCGGGGTGGGCAGCGCAGTTTCCGCCATCGTTTGGCTTACCGCCATGATCTACTGGGTATCCGGCTTTTTCAACCGCCTCGAAGGATTGCAAACCCTGATCGCGCCGGTGGCTGCGGTGGCGGTACTGCTCCCGCTGGTTTTTCCTTCCCTGCGCCCTTTGGCCAATACTGAACTACCCGCTTTCAAGGCGCACATTTCCATCGCAATGCTGGCATACAGCCTTCTTACCATTGCCGCACTCCATGCGCTGTTGATGGCAGTGGTGGAGCGTCGCCTGCACCAACCGGCAATGCCTTCGGTGCTGACGAATCTACCCCCGCTCCTTACGATGGAAACGTTGTTGTTCCGCGTCATCTGGGTAGGATTCATACTGCTCACGCTGACGCTCATCAGCGGTGTCGTATTTTCGGAGGAGATATTCAGCCAGCCAGTCAAATTCACCCACAAGAATCTGTTTGGTTTCATTTCCTGGGGTGTATTCGCAGCCCTGCTGGCGGGCAGGCAGTTTTATGGCTGGCGCGGGCGCATCGCGATTCGCTGGACGCTGGCCGGATTCATTATTCTGCTGCTGGCCTATCTCGGCAGCAAATTTGTACTGGAAGTGATATTGCAGCGCTAACAGTACTTGTATGCCGAAAATGGATGTCATTGGCCATAAAGTGCCGGTTTAAAAGTCGCAAAAGCCGCCAGGAGTTGTGGCTGGCTGCTTTCTTCCGCATCTGAATTTTATCAACTTGCATAAAGGCGTTTCTCTTGGAAGACATGCCGTTGTATGTGCTACTGATAGCACTGGCTGTTCTATTGATTTTATCTGCATTTTTTTCCCTTTCCGAAACCAGCATGATGGCGATCAACCGTTACCGGTTGAAGCATCTCGCGAAACAGGGACATCGGGGCGCGCGCCTGACCACCCAGCTATTGTTGAATACCGACAGGTTGCTGGGGGTAATCCTGCTTGGCAACAACCTGCTGAATGCCGCTGCTGCGACTGTGGTGGCCGTGATTGTTTCCGCTTCCTTTGGTCAGAGCGATCTGGCCCTGCTTCTGGGAACGGTAGGCGTCACTTTTGCCATCCTGGTATTCAGCGAGATTACGCCCAAGGTCATCGCGGCTGCTCACCCGGAGCGTATCGCGCTGGCTTCGAGCTACGTGCTGACGCCGTTGCTGAAGCTATTTTATCCTGTAGTCTGGTTCGTCAATCTGTTCGTGCAGACGCTGCTGACTATCCTGCGCATAAAACCCAGGGCGGATAACGCGACGCAGAAACTCAGCCTGGAAGAGCTCAAAACGCTGGTGCTGGAAGCGGGACACTTCATCCGGAAGAAGCACCAGAGCGTGTTACTTAACCTGTTCGATCTCGAAACCGTAACCGTTGACGATGTCATGGTGCCCCGCGGCCAGATCGAGGCGATAGACCTCGACGCGGACGATGAGACCATTCACGATCAGTTACTCACCTGTTATCACACCCGTTTGCCGGTATACAGGGGTACGCTGGATAACGTTGCCGGTATCATTCACGTGCGCAAGGTGCTGAATCAGATGAGAAGTGACGAAATCTCCGCCGCAACACTCGAAAAAATCATGCGTGAGCCTTACTTCATCCCATCCGGCACGCCCCTGTTTTCGCAACTGCAACTATTCCAGGAAAACCGGGAACGGGTCGGCCTCATTGTGGACGAGTACGGCGAATGGATGGGGTTGGTGACGTTGGAAGACATCATCGAAGAAATCATTGGCGAATTTACTACGCACTCGCCTTCGCAAGTAGGTGCATTCCTGAAACAGGAAGATGGCAGTGTAATAGTGGAAGGAAGCAGCCTGCTGCGTGATCTCAACCGCAAGCTTGGGCTTACGCTGCCGCTGGGAGGGCCGAAAACACTCAATGGCCTCATTCTGGAACACTTCCAGGATATTCCCGAAGCAGGTACCAGCCTTAAAATCGCCGGTTATCCGATGGAAATCATCCAGACTCAGGATCGCGTGGTCAAAGTAGTGCGGATATTCCTCACTGTAGCGCCAATTGAGCGGGAATCGCCAGATCTTTATACAGGATAGTATTCTGTCGCCCGAATGTCATTTCTTTACCTGTTGCAAAACTCACCCGCTTTTTTCATATCATGCTGCTCCATCGTTGGCCTGGCAATGGGCAGTTTTTTGAATGTGGTCATTTACCGGCTCCCTAAAATGCTGGAGCTCGAATGGCGGCAGCACTGTGCCCAACTGGGCGGGCATCTGCGTGAGGAGGGGGAGGCGCTGCCGCCTTTTAATATTGTCGTGCCTCGTTCCGCCTGCCCTGATTGCGGGCATGAAATCACGGTACTCGAAAATATTCCGTTGATAAGTTATCTGGTGTTGAGAGGGCGTTGCTCCCAATGCCGGGCTTCCATTTCGGGACGCTATCCCGCTATCGAAGTATTCACCGGCTTTATCAGTGGCTTTATAGCCTGGCATTTCGGTTATGGTTTTGCCGCTTTTACCGCCTTGATGTTTGCCTGGGCGATGATCGCACTGACGTTTATCGACATGGATACTCAATTGCTTCCGGACGCCATTACCTCGCCGCTTTTATGGGGGGGGTTGCTGGTCAATCTGGGCAATGGCTTCACCGATATTTATTCCGCGGTTATCGGTGCGGTTGCCGGTTATCTTGTGTTGTGGCTGGTATATTGGAGTTATAAACTCATCACCGGAAAGGAAGGCATGGGTTATGGTGATTTCAAGCTGCTTGCCGTCATTGGGGCGTGGTTCGGTTGGCAAATGCTGCCGCTGGTGATTCTGTTTTCTTCAATTGTGGGTACCATAGCCAGTGTCGGGTTGATACTGCTGGCAAAGCAGGGGCGTCATGCTCGCATTCCGTTTGGTCCTTATCTGGCTAGTGCAGGTTTCGTGGCTATGTTCTGGGGTAACCAGCTTAATCGTATCTATTTAGACCTATTCTAGCCCATGTCCTTGATCATCGGCTTAACCGGCGGCATCGGCAGTGGTAAAACGAGTGCTGCGAAATTCTTTGCCGCCCTGGGCGCTGATGTGGTCGATACCGATGCGATTGCGCGTGAGCTTACCCAACCGCAGGGTGCGGCAATTGCTGATATTCGGCACGCCTTTACGGAAAAATTCATCACTGCGGACGGCGCGCTCAAACGGGAAGAAATGCGCAGCCTGGTATTCTCGGACGGCAACGCACGTCACACGCTTGAGGCTATCCTCCATCCACTTATACGCGTCGAGGTGGTTCGCCGTATCGCGCATTGCTGTGCCCCATACGGAATGATAGTGGTCCCGCTGCTGCTTGAAACCGGCGCATACCACGAGTTGATCCGGCGCATCTTGGTAGTGGATTGCAGTGAGCACGATCAGATCGTCCGCGCGACTACTCGAACCGGGCTCGACGAGCGTGCTGTACGCGCAATCATGTCCGCGCAGCTTTCACGTAAGGAAAGATTACAACAAGCGGATGATGTAATCATCAACGATGCGGATATGGCGCATCTAGAGCAACAGGTAAACGCGTTACACCGAAAATATCTCGCTTTGGCAAATAAAAGTTGAGTTCTACCGGCATTTTACGTTTATTGCACGCTATTTGATTTAGAATTCTGTTTTTTAGCACAATATCACGTACCCTGTCCGTTCCATTTCCCCTTTCAGACCATCGTCGTGATTTGTTACGAGCAACCTCTTAATGAGCGCATCCGCACCTTGCTGCGGCTTGAGGACCTGTTTGACAAGGTAGCTTTCTTTTCCGCAAAAAAGGACGCTTTTCAGCACCACTCCGCGCTCGTTACCCTGTTTGAGATACTGGATGTAACGAGCCGCGCCGATATGAAATCGGATCTGCTGCAGGAACTGGAGCGGCAGAAGCACGCGTTGGAGGTGCTGCGCAGAAGGCCCGACATTTCAGAAGGCGCGCTGAATCAAGTGTTGACCAATATTCAGGCCGCCTCCCAAAGCATGCTGGGCATGTCGGGGAAAATCGGCGAACACATGCGGGACAATGAATGGCTGATGAGCATCAAGCAGCGTGTCGGAATACCAGGAGGCGCATGCGAATTCGACTTGCCTTCTTATCACTATTGGCTGCATCAGGATCCTGCGGTGCGGCGCAGCGATCTTAACGAATGGCTTGCACCGATGTTGCCGCTGGAAAATGGCTTCAGCATTGTATTGCACCTGTTGCGAAACAGCGGCAAGACAATCCGGCACACCGCTCACCGGGGCGTATATCAGCAGATGGGGTCGGCGCGGGTAGCGCATATGCTGTGCCTGAAGGTAGACGAGAGTCTACCTTGCGTACCCGAAATCAGCGCCAATAAATATGCGCTTAACATTCGTTTTGTCATCTCGGGTTCAAGGCAAAAAACCAGAATATATGAAGAAGATGTAGAGTTTGAACTGACTTTCTGTAATCTGTAGGAAGTTTCAGGCCAATTCATGGAATCGATACTCGCCCCGCTATTGCGGGGTTTTTTGTTTTTTGTCCGGGCGGATACTATCATGACATTGGATATTTGAACCCGTTCATTCCGAGGCAAATGCGAGGAATTTTCGTCATTCCAGGGCTGGCGTCACCAGGTCTGGAACAAATTTATTGACAAGCGCGGTAGGTCGGGCTCTGCCCGACGATCAAAAACGTTGTCGGGCAGAGCCCGACCTACTATGAATTTAATAATCAGCGTCTCACTGGAATTTCTTGCTTGTATTTTGTCCGCTTAACGCCCGGTCGAATCCTATAGCGCGTGCATACCAGGGCGCCTGAAACCGGTCGTCGTCAACGATGGGGAATTTAATGGCTGGCATTTTCATCAGTTATCGGCGAGACGACAGCGCTGCTTCCGCTGGGCGACTATATGATCGTTTAGCCCATCACTTCGGTAAAGAACAAGTCTTCCGCGATCTGGATGCCATTGCGCCCGGTGCCGAGTTTGCGAAGGTCATCGAAGAGCGAATCTCGCAATGCGATGTCCTCGTTGCCGTGATCGGTAAAAATTGGGTTAACGTTAAAAATGCGGCAGGCGAACGCAGACTCGATTATCCAGAAGATCCCGTCAGAGCGGAGGTTCGCGAAGCACTCAATCAAAAGAAACTGGTTATACCTGTTCTTATAGGAGGCGCGGAGGTTCCAAAGCCCGAGCAACTGCCGGAGGATATTGCCGCACTCGCTGGACGAAACGCGATCGAGATCAGCGAATCCCGATTTGATTACGATGCGGGCCGCGTGATCGAAGCAATAGAAAAGGCTGGCGTGTCGCGGCTAAGCTGGTTGCCGAAACCGCACCCAGAGAGTCCCAAGGGTGGCAGGCCGCGGTAACCAGCAAAACCAACCAGCGCACCTGGAAATTCATCGGCAGCGGCATTGTCGCGCTGATCGGCTGGCATCTGGACGCTTTACGTCCATTTTTCCGATAAAGAATCCACGCCAACCCCGGGCACGACTGTCATTGCGAAGCAAGGAAGCATTGCCGCCGGGGGCGATGTAAACGTCACCGCTGGGGGCGATATAAACATCGGCTTGTCCCCCACGGAATTCGAGGAATGGCGCCGTAAGCTAAAGGATGAGGCGATTACCGAACTGAGCCTGGAATTCGCGAAGGAAAAACAGGCAGACCAGGAAAAAATCACCGCGCTCGAGCTCAAGATCAAGAAAGCAGAAGCCGATCTGCGGTCTCCTGAAGAAGCCAGCGCGAAATACAACGCAACCCTGGCCAAGCGCAGACCAAAGCTTGCAGGACATTGCACCAGACGTTCCGGAAGAGGTTCTTACACAAGCCCGTGAGTCGCTCATCAAAGGAGATACGGCGAAGGCTGAGCAATTGTTCGAGCAAGCGCTTGGAACCGACACGAAGCGCGCCGCCGAAGCTGCGTTCCAGCTAGGCGAACTGGCCTTGAGCAGAATTGACTACACCAAGGCGCGCAGATATTACCTCGAAGCCGCGCGGCTTCAGCCGGACAATGCCGACTATGTCAACAAAGCGGGCAAAATCAACCATGAAATGGGGCGCTATCCGGAAGCGCTATCGTTCTATGAAAAAGCGCTTGGCCATTCGAGAAAAGACCCTCGGCCCCAACCATCCCGATGTGGCCGTCAGCCTCAACAATCTGGCGGGGCTCTATCACGATCTGGGCTTATATGCCAAGGCCGAGCCCTTGCTTCAACGTTCAATTGAAAATTCTGGAAAAGTCCCTGGGCCCCGACCATCCCGATGTGGCGGTGTGCCTGAACAATCTGGCAACCCTCTATTACACGCAAGGCCAATACGCCAAGGCCGAACCCTTGTACCAGCGCTCACTTGAAAATTGGGGAAAAGACTCTCGGTCCCGAGATACCCATGTGGCGGTGAGGCTCAACAACCTGGCGAAGCTCTACTACGACCAAGGCAAATACGCCAAGGCCGAACCGTTATATCTGCGCTCACTGAAGATTTTTGAAAAAGTCCTTGGACCCGATCATCCCCATGTGGCGACCAACCTCAGCAATCTGGCCGGGTTCTACTTCAGCCAGGCCAATACGCCAAGGCGGAACCCTTGTATCTGCGCGCACTCAAGATTCGGGAAAAGGCCCTGGGTCCCGACCATCCCGATGTGGCAGCAAGCCTCAACAACCTGGCGACCATCTACTACGCCCAAGGTCAATACGCCAAGGCCGAGCCGTTGTATCAGCGTTCGCTGAAGATCCTGGAAAACACTACTCGGCCCCGATCATCCTCATGTGGCAGCAAATCTCAATAACCTGGCGGAACTCTACCAGGAGCAAGGCCAATACGCCAAGGCCGAGCCGTTGTATCAGCGCTCATTGAAGATTTGGGAAAAGGCTCTCGGCCCCGACCATCCGCATGTGGCGGTTAGCCTCAACAATTTGGCGACCCTCTACTATAACCAGGAACAATACGCGAAGGCCGAGCCCTTGTACCAGCGCGCACTGAAGATTTGGGAAAAGGCGCTTGGGCCCGATCATCCTGATGTGGCGAATGCATTGGAAGGCTATGCTGACCTGCTCAATAAGATGGGGCGCGATAAAGAAGCGGCATCGTGCACGCCCGTGGGGAGGCGATTCGGAAGAAACATGCTCAGGCGAATGGCATCGGCAACACCAAAAAGTAAAGTGCATTCCTATCTGCAACCATCGCATATGTTTTCGCCGATTTACGATCGCGTATTCCGCCCCGCCCCATCTCAGCCCAGCATAGTCTGACACGATTCCTTCAAAAGTATCGTGTTTGACAGCTTACGATAAGCGCGTCAATCAACATCGGCTGGAATCTTCTTCATCCGAATTGCAACAAAATGCTTTTTTATAGACGCCGCGATCATCCACGCCCTCTTTACTCCAGCACCAGGGCACTCCTAGTCTTTGGCAACAATCGGGATCGTCGCACGTATCGGCCTCAAAAGCCGCTCGTGCGCGCTCCAAATGACGCATAATTGCCCCGTAGTGGCCACTTGATTGTCCACGCGCTTGCAACGCATGGCTCGTGAATTTTCCTATATGATCTAGAGTTACTGCGACGCATAAGTGACAATCCCATCAATAGGCCGACAAGAGCTGCATAGCCGACTGATCTCCCGGGGTATTTTTGGATATAATCGTTAGAATGCTTAAGGCCTTTGTCGAGTTGCGCGAATGGATGAGCTTTCATATCCCCTACTTGCCCTTTGACATAGGCAATTCTATCCAAGAAATCGCTTTTTTTTAGATTTAAATCACTATCTGATAAACTTTTATCTTTACAATCTGAAAGTAAACTATCCAGATCAGCCCTAAGATAACAAAGCTCTTCGGAGCTATTTGCATTAATTTGTTTGCCAGCGGATTTGGTTGTATGCGCGTCTTGACGTGCTACTGGATGGGGCCGGGGGGGCTTAGTTACCGAAGAAGTGCTAGCGTTAATTGTCACTGGTTAGGTTAAGGCAGGGAAAAGAGGAAGATAGTTCAGCTTGAAACCTTCAGTTTCGGGAAACTGATAATCCAGGTATGTTCGCTGTCACACACAAGTCAAACATGCCTTAAGGGAGCTCTTACCCTGATTGAAATCGCCATTGAGAATATTGTGGCTTTAATTTTAGTTCTTTTAAAAGTTTAAAGTGAGTCGTAAAAAAAACGTGCGGTCAGGGGTAGAAACGCTGGTTATAGATAGGATTAGCATCCGATGTTTGGAAATACGAGTTCCTGAATGAGAAATGTTGGTCAAGAAGATTTCTGCCTTCTTACGCTAACGATACCTCTACGATTAGGCAACCGGTATCCGAGGATGCGTCTAGACCACCATCGAAATCGTCAATTCCAGAATTATCGGACGTCCCGCGACGCTGAACATTTTGATGGACGTAGGCACTTGTCATATTTGCGAAGGCCCCAAAAGGATGGAAATAACTAAGGCTAAGTGGCATGCTCGAAGGTTTCAATACGCAAGGGATTACCGGGCACGTCACCTTGGTCCAGCGCATTTGTACGGGTGTATTTCTCAAACTGGGCTCAATCCTTTAACAGCCCACTTTCTGCGAGGAGCCAGTAGAGGTAGGCGCGATAAAGTATCTCGTTGTTGCTGTCTCAAATCTTTTTTGAGCGAAATTGCTCGATGAAGTAGGAACCTCAAGATGACGTTTCGATAACTCAACGCCTCCATATACATTATTTGCAATACGAGCATCCCCGCCTATTCCCATGCGCTGCGCCTTAGTTCCATTGTACTCGTCAAATAATTGATTGAAGCCCGCCACTTGTGTCGGTTCAAGCGTTTGATTTGCGACCAAAGCCGATTTTGATCGTTTTGAACCAAGCGAGCCGAAGGCGCAGAGCATCGGTTATATTCCACTGCGCACCGAATTTTGGATTAAATTTATTGATCTCTAAGTCCACACCATCCTTAATGAATCATAGCTTATACCCAGCGTTCTGCTTAAGTTTTGAAAGTCAAGTTTGTATATAAATAACCATTTTCGCTTGTGGGAAACTGGTACTATCGGGATTACAGCGGGGATGTCAAGTGGAAGTTACGTTACGGATTCTTGGGCACCTGCCCTCGGGTAATCCACAGTTTTTGATCGACTTGGCTGGTAGGTTGCCAGCGCCCGCTACGATGTTGCAACAGAGTGCTCCCGGAACAAATACTGAGCTTCAACTTGATAACCCTTATTCGTTTGCGCGTTGTTGAACGTGACCCGGTTAAAAAATGGAGGCGGCAACTGGTCTGAAGGGAAGTCTCTAATAAACTGCTGGTCAGTTCTACGGTCAGTGTACATAGCTGAAACAATCAAATCCTGCTGTGGGGACAACGAGTACCGCGCTCCCACACGTGCCGTGTCCTGGTTTAACTTTCTCGCCGTCACCTGATTAAAAACATCGGGATCAAAATCCAGCAATAGATCCCCATGTTCAGTCTTCGCGTGTGCGCACCTCCGCCTGAACGTTAAACCTGGGCGTCACCGCATACTGCATAAACGCATTGTAGACGTTGTGTTTCTGATCATTGTTCGGGCGAAATCCCTTTGTGTCGTAATGAAACTGGCCGACGCTGACCGAAGCGCGGCCATAAAGCGCCGAGAGCACAGTTTCATCCCCCAGCGTGCTGTGGCTGCCAAAGATGCCGGAAGCCACGAGTTGGGGCTTGTTGCGCTCAACCAGTGGCGCGAATTCGTTAAAACCGGCACGTGCTGGGCCGGTTCCGGTGATGATATTGAGGTCAGCCACAGCCAGTTGGGGTTGAACCGGATTGACGTTGATCGGTTGCAGGAGCTGAGCCTGAAGCAGTTCGCTTACTCGGGCGATCTCGTGCCGCGGGATATTGAGGTAAGCATCCGAAAGAAAGCGATGCGCCGAGTGACTGGCCGGATCAAGGCTCAACGATTTTGCGGTTTCCATGAGCGCGCGCTTCTCGAACCCCAGATTATCGTAGATGCGCGCCAGGCTGGAACCGCGTGCCGCCTGATCCTGATCCAGCAACAGCTTTGAACGATATACCGCCCGGTTGTTATTCAGATCGATGGATTTCTGCAAATCCCGTAATGCCTCCACCGGCCGATTCTGCGTCTGTTTCTGGATCGCATCATAAAACCACGGCGTGGGATCATTCGGATCGAGCGCCTTGGCCAGATCAAACTGCGTCTCCGCAAGGTTGTAGCGCTTCTCTTCAAAATAGGCTTTACCGAGATAGCTGCGTATCAGCGAATTTGTCGGGTCGAGGCTGGCGGCAATCTCCAGTTCGATACGCCCTTCCTCGAGATCGCCCTCGCGTATCTTCGCCAGACCCATGCCGAGCCTCGGCATGGGGTCGGCCTGATCGAGTTCGATGGCCTGGGCGAAGGCCGCCTTGGCGGCTTCGGTATTGATCTGGGTCAGATGCGCAAATCCCAGTACCGTGTGCGTCTTGGATAGCAGAGGGTTCAAATCCGCCGCGCGTTGCGCTGCTTCCAGCGCGCGGTCCAGATAACCCGTCGACATGTGCAATTCGGCCAGCCGCGCCCAATGCCAGCGCATTCTCCGGGTCAAGCTCCACCGCTTTTTGGACGCTTTGCAAGAGCATCCTCGATATTGAAGTGGGCTTGCTGCGCGTAGGAAAGCGCCAGCCTGGCAGTGGATGAGGCCTGGTCCAGCTCAACTGCCTTGGTGGCCAGGGTCAGGGCCTGTTCCTTATCGTTTTGCACCACGGCAATGATCGCTTGCAGCGCATAGGCGTCGCTATTGCCGGGTTCGAGTTTAAGCGCTTGCTCGATATCCGCTCTCGCTTCATCCACCCGCCCGACCGATAGCAGAAGGCCTGCGTGATAGGTCAGAAAGTGGGGAGAACGCTGGTTCTGCGGCACGTTATCGAGCGCAGCCAGCGCTTCACTCAGCCTGCCTTCCTGGTACAGCTCAATGGATTGCCGCAACGCTGATTGCGCCGGTTCAGCGGGCTCAGCCGATATCTTTTCGTCAAGCCGATAGTCGACAATGGTGGGGTAATACAACGCCCACTGAACGGCATCGGCGGGACGCACAATCGCTTCTTTGCGCGGCGCCTGATTCCTGGCGGACAATCGCTGATTCGTTGCTGGCGAGGCGTAACGCTGCCCTGCTCGTTGCTGGCGGATACCTTGCCTTCGTAGATTACGAGCCTGGCGCTGTCCTGATCGGCGCTGATGAAAAATTCGGTTCCTTCAACATCGGCAAGGAGAACAGGCGTTCTCACTTTGAACGGCTTGGGGGTACGGGTGATGACGTAGAGTGCGCCGGTGAGCAATTCCACGCAGCGCGGTCTTGTCCTTACCTGGCTCGCCCGGCTTGCCCAGTGTAAGGGTGGTCTTCTGATCCAGCCGCACCACGCTCTCGTTGCTAAGCCGCAGGGCCGCGCGGCCGCGCTCGCGAACGCGGACCGTATCGCCCGGGCAAAGCGAATCGTTCATTTTTGCCGGCTGCCAGTTAGTTTCGTTGGCACGGCGCAGCTCAACGGCCCCTTGCACCGATACGACCAGCGCCATCGAAGGCATGCAGAGTTCCGCCGCGTGAACATTGGGCACCGAGTTCAATAAAGCTATCGCGGTGGCGAATAAGGCCGCTATCGAAGGTATACATATGTGCTGTGATTTCCATGGCTTCCATCGATAAACTTTCATTCTTTTCCGTGGGTGGATAGTGGGCGATTTTTTTTCGCACATCAGGAAAAGTCGTGATGTGCTGTGTGCCCATGGGTACTTAATCAGCTCCAGGTTAAAAATATTTCGCCAAGAGCTTGAGTACTACGCTTGTCGATTAGAAGTTGGCAATGAGTCATGGTGAGTTTCCTACCGCAAAATGTTGGTCATGATGTTTTGTGTGAGGCAGAACGATCCGTGCGCCACCGCACCTACGTTGTAATTTTTTTATCATGCTCATATAGTCGTGACGTGCCTTATCGTTCATCATCCGAGATCTACTCCAGGCTAAATTTATTAATAAGCCGCAAATATTTAGTGTTAACCCTATAGCGGGTTTCGGCTCACGCATGGCGATCAGCGCCGAAGCATTTGCCATTAGCGAGCAAGCCGACGATTTATCTTTTGATAAGATCGCTGATATTCCGACCACATAGTTTTTCTCAGCAATATCCATGCCCAGCCTCATCATTAAATAAAATACATAATATTCAATAAGTTGAGAAAATAAATTACTCGGGTATGGGTCATATTTTTTCAAGTGAAATGGTTCGCTGTGGGCGGCAGTCGGCTTCCATCGGGAGAAATCAAGTTAAATCAAGGCTTATATATGCCATGGGTGAAAACGTACCCACAGCGGGTTGAAATCGACCCATGATTTAATATTCTATGACTTGGGGCACAGGCATGGGCGTTGCTCAGCCTTTGGCTGGAGCATCCGGCATTGCACGATGGCGACGGGAAATTTAACGAAAGGAGCTAAATCCGAATCACAACAATACAATCAGTTTGGCCGTTTGTATGTTGAGCTATTTCGGGTATGTCTAAGGCAGTTTCGATGAACAGCCCAGAAAAATCCTGGAAAGAGGGGAGGTAACGCTAAACGCAGTGGATATTCTTGTCTATACCGTGTTTCTTCAACAGCTTTCCGAACGCCCGCCGATCTTTACCTACCAGATTGGCGGCCTTGCTTACATTACCGCCGCCTTGCCCAAGGCTTGAGCGAGGTAATATTGTTCGAATTTTGCAATCGCATGATTTTTGGCCTCAGCGAAATTCAAATAGATGAAGTTCGGGCGGCGCCGGTCAAACCCAGCCCGACGCTCCACAGTTGCGGACGCTAGTGGCGCAATATTGACTTTCCGGCCGAGCACTGGGTGCATATCCGGACCACCAACCCGATCGAGTCGACCTTCGCCACGGTGCGGCTGCGCACTGCAAAAACGCGCGGCTGTGTATCACGCAGTAGCATGCTGGCCATGGTCTTCATGCTTGTCAAAAGCGCCGAACGCGGTTGGCGCAGATTGAAAGGAGCACAACGTCTGGCAGAATTGATCGCCGGGGTTCAGTTCAAAAACGGAGTGCCTGAAAACAGCAAGGAAATCGCCTGCAAGAATGCATGCCTACACAATTTGACAATAACTCCAGCTGCGGCCTGTTGGTATCCTTGCCTGATGCCTTGCCGGTGAATATCTTTAACCTTTTTCTGTTTTCCAACTATAAATAATACAAGCAGCCTTAAATGGGGGAGTATGTCGCCGCTAACCGACTTTTAGGAGGCTGAGACTAGCAGGTTATTCCCTTAACATTCCTTACCGAAGGACCTCTAGGGAGAATGCAGTGAATGCATCCCCGGGTGATCTGCTAAGAATATTGTAGCCACCCGCTGAGTAGTCTTCATGTTAATTTTGACATGGAGGCGAACATGAAGAAGCGATTTAGTGAAGAGCAGATCATTGGTATTTTGCGTGAAGGCGAAGCAGATGGAGCGGTCATCCGCGACATTTGCCGCAAGCACAATATTACGGAACAGACGTCCAACTGGGGCCCAGGAAGCGGCGCTGTGGCACTGACATACGCATTCCTGGTGCAACCCGGCCAAATAATGTCTGGTCGTATGATTTCGTGCATGATCGTCTGGCTAAAGATCCGGACATTAACGATCCTCCCGGGCATGCCAAAGCCGAAGGATATAAATCAAATGGAAATCCGCTGAAGCTGTTATGCCTGTTGGATGAGCATACGCGTGAATGCCTTGCAATCGAGGTCGGGAAATCCTTGCGCAACCAGGATGTGATTCTGACCCTGTCGCGGTTAATGCGACTGTACGGGAAACCAGCATTTGTTCGATCAGACAATGGAGCGGAATTTACCGCCACAGCAGTAATGAAATGGCTGCGAGACCAGAATATCGGACCGGCTTACATCAAACCGGGTAGCCCTTGGCAGAACAGATTTGTGGAAAGCTTCAACGGCAAACTGCGAGACGAATGCCTGAATCGCGAATGGTTCATAACGCGACACGAGGGCAAAAATATTGATCGAGAAATGCGGCAGTTCTACAACGACGAGCGTTCCCATTCTTCACTTGGCAATCGAACCCCGGCTGAAGAACAGGTCGGGAACGGTCGTCAACTATAGTACTCGAATGATCTGCTTTAGGAATATCGGACCGGACAGAAAGTGAGTTTTTCGGCAAACTTGACCTTGAAGAGGAGGGCTGTTTGCCATGAAGCAGAAGCGGTTTTCAGTAGAGCAGATCGTAGCGGTATTGAAGCAGGCGGAGCTGGGCATGCCGGTGGCGGATCTGATCCGGCAGGTCGGCATTTCGGAACAGACGTTCTATCGCTGGAAGAAGCAGTACGCCGGAATGCAGTCGGACCAGGTGCGGGAGCTGAAGCAGCTGCAGGAAGAGAATGCGCGGTTGAAAAAGCTGGTTGCGGAGCTGAGTCTGGACAAGGCGATCTTGCAGGACGTTGCCACAAAAAAGTGGCACGGCCCGCGCTGAAACGTGAAGCGGTGGACTACATCGTGAGCCACTACGACTTGAACATGCGGCGGGCCTGCAGGTTGGTGAAGCAATCGCGCAGCATGCAGTACTATCAGAGCGTCAAGGATCCGAAGCAGGCATTACGAGGGCGCATGCAGGAGATTGCACAGACCCGGGTTCGCTATGGTTATCGGCGAATCCACGTGCTTCTCAAGCGTGAAGGCTGGCAGCTGGGTCAGAATCAGGCGTATCGGCTCTATAGCGAAGAGCAGCTGCAGCTTCGATCGAAACTGCCCAAGCGCCGCAAGATGGTGGTGACACGCCAGGCAAAGTTAAAGCCGACCAAACCCAACGAGGCATGGAGTATGGATTTCGTGTCCGACCAACTGGCCAACGGCATGAGGTTTCGTACGCTGACCATTGTGGATGTCTTCAGCAAGGAAGCGCTGGCGATCGACGTGGGCCAGCGCTTGCGAAGCGAACATGTGGTTGCCGCATTAAATCGCTTGGCTGCGCACCGTGGTGCTCCCCAATATCTTTTTGTCGACAATGGCAGCGAATTCTCTGGGCAGTTGCTCGATTTCTGGGCGTACCATCACCAGGTACGGATCGACTTCAGCCGGCCCGGAAAACCTACGGACAATTGCCACATCGAGACCTTTAACGGATCATTCCGGGATGAATGCCTGAACTTGCATTGGTTCGAAACGATGGAAGAGGCCAAAGTGATCATCGAAGCTTGGCGTCGGGACTACAATGAGAGTCGGCCTCACTCGACTCTCAATGACCTGTCGCCAGCCGAATTTGTACGCCAGGCGGGCCTTCCAGGCCCTGTCCCGGTTTAACCAACGCCGAAAACTAACTCTCGGAATGGTCCGGGAAACCCAAGCGGATCACGAACCCGAAGGCTCACTTTCGAATTGGCTATAAAAAACGAGAGCAGGTCATGGGACCGACCACCCTTGTATCTTCCGGATTTTTCAAACGTCCGCACATAAATAGAGCTTTGTCTGTGACGGCTAAAATTCCATCGTCTAATGTCAGTAATGGACTCTTCATTACTTTTAACGCTACTTGAGAGGCAAACAATGATACCTAACTATAATCAAAGTTCGCAACCTTATTCTGATCCCTTTTCTAATCACAGGTCTCTGTCTTGCTAAGCACGCCAGCGCCCAAGAAAGCTCCCGGTCCTTCCTGGTGGACCTCAACACCGGAAGAGTAGCTCTCCTGGGCACTTTGGGCGGTACTGCCGGCTATGCTTACGGTATCAATGATGCAGGGCAGGTGGTTGGTGAGTCTGTTACTACTGAGGGCTCTTGGCATGCTTTCATCACGGGCCCGAATGGCGTAGGGATGAGAGACCGGGCACGTTAGCCGAGTTTGATCGTTACAGCCACCGCAACTGCGGCTGATATTAATGATGCCGGGCAGGTGGTGGGATATTCTGACAAGGTCGGTACAGATTTGCGCACGCCTTCATCACCGGTCCAAATGGAGCAGGAATGAATGACATGGGCTCGTTAGGTGGGTTTTCGAATTACGCTCCTCGGGCGTCAACAATGCTGGGCAGGTTGTGGGAGATTCTGTCATCGGTTTAGTTCAGCCGCATGCTTTTATCACAGGTCCGAATGGGAAGGAGGGATGAGAGACCTAGGCACGCTAGGCGGCGAATGAGAGTCACGCCAATGGCTGTCAACGATGCGGGGCAGGTGGTGGGACTGTATTGGACTGGTTTAAAGCCATTACCCATGCCTTCATCACCGGCCCCAATGGCATGGGGATGAGAGACTTGGGCACGTTAGGTGGATCTGATAGCTACTGCCAATGGCATTAATGATGCCGGGCAGGCGGTGGGATGGTCTTCGACCCCCCCGGGGTGCCTCTTTTTCTCCACCATGCCTTCGTCACCGGGCGATAATGGAATGGGCATGATAGACCTTAATTCCCTAATTGATCTGCCGACTGGGCGATCCTAACCTCCGCTTGCTGGCCATCAATAACAATGGACAAGTCGTTGCTATGGGAGTCATTCCAGAACCAGAAAGCTCACGCGCTGATGCTCGCTGGCTTAGCGTTGGTCGGGTTTATGGCGCGACGCAAGAAGGCGCAAAGGCAGAATTAGAGGCTATTCCTGTAGAGAGAGAGAAGAGCCAGCAGAAAATTTTCTTAAAGTTAAGAAAATTGAGTGGTCGACGACCCCAACGGTAGTATCGGTACGTCCTAGGCCGCTTGGTGAATTCCGTCGAGCTGGCGCTCGACGTTCTGGTAAGCGAGCTCACTGATTTTACTATTGCTATTGCACGAATCTGACGATATGTTCGCACTTACCAGCGTTCTCAATTCGCCTGCTCTGATAACATGGATCTATTGAATTGAAACTAGACTTTGGTTCAAATGAAAACAAATAGGAACAATAAATACTTATCCTCAAAGTTTATCCGAGAAGTAGCTCTTGCGTTAACAACTGTCGTTTTATCTGGATGTGCTATTCTAATTTATGAGGAAAGTACTGGAACCCAGCATGTATATGGCATCGGTCATCTGCGGATGAGAAGTGATATAAAAAATGAGCATGTGGGCGTTGTTGCTACCGGAGTTCAAACCCTTGGCTTAAGCTTGGGAACAGTTCCAGAAGGAGGTGCGGTATCTCTGGGATGGCAAAACATTACTTCTGTTAAGGCCATAACCCACGATTCGGGAGTTATTATCGAGTGGCCAAGGTCGGATTTGTTTGAATTAGGGTTTAATCCAACGCTCACCGGTAAATAGTTGGCGGCTCAAAGGCAATAATAAGGAAAATAACAATATGGGGGTGACTATGATCAGATTAAGTGGGTTTTGTCTGTATTCGGTGGTTTTAAATGGATGCTCTGTTAGCCGTAACAATATCCTTTTTTTTACCAAGACAAATGTGGGAGTCGATTTTGTATACCACTCCCCCTACCGCTGAGATTGCGTTGGGACGTATGGAAGGAGTTATAGCGCCAACCTTCGAACAAGGTCAAACACTACCCGTAATTGCGAGTATACGTACCACCAGCGATAGCATATTTGCGGGAGGTATATCACAAACGTTTGCTACAGGTGATGCGGCCAACACCATGGGGAAGTTATTTGGGGCACCAGATCCGTGTCCAAATGTTTTCAAGGAGGAATGCCCGGGGGTAGAGTCCAAAATACGGCTCAAAAATGATCCAGATCTAGATATGAAGGATGATGGTAAGCCGCGTCCCGTATTTTTCGGTACATCAACATCTGTGGGGATAAGGATCACATGGGCGGCGGCAGCAAGCCCAGTACCAGATAGTGTGCATATTGGTTATCGTCGGAAAGAGATGGCACTGGCTCCTATTATGAAAGGGCAAGATGATTCAGGAAAGGGTTTTTATGTAGCTATGCCATCCCTTTTGGGAACTATCGCAATGGATGAGGCCATATCTTCACCCTCAAAGAGCACTGGTAGTTGGATGCAATATTTCGCAACGGGCAAAGCAGCCACCGGCCTTTCGCTCGGACCACAAGTGCGACAGGTCATGCTAGCGAAGATGGAACCAAATTACAGACCTTTCTTCAACTAAGTTCGGCCCATAAAGGCATCGCTATTGATTGATATTTGTAAGGACTTGAATACGGCCAAAAGATAAAGATCCGATTGCGAAAATTCACGTTGATAAACTAAAGAATTTTTTCACACCATTGGTGCCCGTCAGGTATGAGTTTGATATATACGACCGAATTGATCGCACTGATGGTCCCCTGATAAAGCCGGGAATTAAAAAAAGGCGAGGCAGTTGAGCCTCAAGCTAGTGAATGCGCGACAACCTTGGTTTATCGAAATTTTCTATTTCAGAGTATAACTAACTTAAATTACGCGCTCGGCCCCGAGTACAAAGCGGGGAAGGTTGATGAGCAACCGCTAAATGACGAGTTTCGGAAAAAGTTGGGGGAAGAAAAAGGAGCTCAGGAAGCGGTTCTATATAGGCTCGATCAGAAGCTGAAATCAGAACGTGCAATTGACGAGGCGTATGATTATTGGATGACGCTATAGGACTAATAGGAGATACCATGGTAAAGAATACATCTAAGATAGTTTCGTTGGCAAACCGCAACCTAGACCTTGCCGATATCCTTAAGGAGGGGGGAATGGCCTCACTTAATATAACAAAAATTGAGGGTGCCCCAAATATGATGGATAGTACGAAGTGGATCTGGACGATAACTTATATAACAAATTATTGATGATATCAGAAGTGGCCCGAAGAATTTGAACAAGTCTATAAGTGGAAAATCTGCTACCTTTTTATGGCCCCTGCGGGGCTTTGATATGGAGCAGAAAATGGCAAAAAGAGCGAGACGAACCCATTCAGCGGCGTTCAAAGCCAAAGTGGCACTGGCAGCGCTGGCTGGTGACAAGACGCTGGCCGAACTGGCGCAGCGGTTTGAAGTTCACCCCAACCAGATTACCGAGTGGAAACGGCAACTGAGCGAACGGGCTGCCGACGTGTTTGGCGGAGGCGCGCTGCGGCGGAGCCACCCGTTGATTTGAAGGTGTTGCACGCCAAGATTGGGCAATTGACGCTGG
>CAWKMH010000044.1:0-11132 GCA_963850515.1 uncultured beta proteobacterium | reverse complement strand
CTTTGAAGCCCCAGGGTAGTTCCAGTATATCCTTGAGCGTGCGCGTTTCAGCCTGGGGAATATCGACCGGTTCCTGTTTCTGGGGAACGGCAGGATTTCATGCAATCGTTGCAAATGCGGTGGCCGGTGCCGGCGCACATGGGATTATCCACCACGATCATGTCAAGGCTGCCGATCGCCACGCCTTGTGTCTTGAGTTTGTGAAACTCGGAGATACGCTCTTCCAGCTGGCAACCCGTTAGCAGGACACCCAATTGGCTTTTCTTGAAGAGGGACTCCCTCGGGCGTTTTCGCCTTTTCCTTCATTCCCTTCGAGCAGGAATCCTTTCCTTGTTCGTGGCACCAAATGCAATAATTCGCCTCATCCAGCGCCCCCACCAGATCGGTTCCCTGATCGGTGAGCGTAAAACCTTCCCGGCGTCGTATATGATGCAGCTTATGGACGGTATAGCCCGCAGTGCTATCGGTATCCGTCGAGAAAAGATGCAGAAAATCGAGCTTGGCCGGCGCCTTGAATAATACTCCGTCCCGGTTACGCTCTCGCCCCGCAGGTGTCTTCAACGCCCAGGCCGCATAGAGCAAAGCAGTCTTCAGCCGTTCTTCGTTCGCGGCTTCATCCAATAACCATTGGGTGACCTTGCCTGCAAAGGCCAACTGGAGAAAGGCGCTTCGAATTCGGCAACCAGTTTCTCTTCCAGCGCAATCCCATCCACCGCCGCTGCCTCCGCCTCGCTTACCTTGCTCATCGCCTTGCGTTGAACGAATTGTCTTTTGCAGGAATAAAGCGGAGCAAGCTGATGGTGACGGGCGGCAAGAGCACTGACCTCTCTCTCGATACCGAACAGTCTGGCAATGAAATCTTCCATCCACGGGGCCACCTCGATCAACAGAGCCGCTTCCGCTTTCCGGTCCAGGCTATCGGGATGAGCACGAGCATGATCCAGACGAATGCGCAGCCCGGCTTCTCCTTCATGCAGAAATTCCAGGAATGCCTGATCCAGTCGCACAAGCCCTTCGCGGCGATATAGATCGGCAAAAGCCATCCCGAATCCAAGCACGGGAGAAGGTGCGGCATTTTCCGGTACAGGGTGGCGCGCCAATTGTAAACTTGTCATGATAAAGTCATCAAAAGTAAAAAGTGAATCAAAAAGGAGACGAAAAAGTTATCTGATAGATTGTTAGAGCGTAACCGTACATAAAGTTTTGCAGCACCCTAAAACCCTTTTCATCTTGTGCTTTTGCGTGGCCGAAAAATACAAAAGCGGCAAGGCTTCCTCTCCACCTTGTCCGCCCTTTCAGCATAATGGCTCAGTGCACTCAAGCGGCCCTTTGCGCAGCACCATCAGAATCGATTGAATTACCCCGCTAATCTTTTGCCGGGCAGATCATGCCTGCAGCAACGGTATTGTTGTTGACTTCGTCAATGACGATAAAACTGCCCGTGGCATGGTTACGCTGGTAAGAATCGTATGCCAGAGGCTGTTGTACTTTTAGCGATACCCGCCCGATGTCATTCATTTTCAAGCTATCGACCGCTTCATGATTCAACGTATTGATATCGACACGATACTCTATCCGGGACACCAGCGCTTTTACGGTGCGCGTAGTGTGCTTGACGAGGTATTTGCGCCTCGGGTCCAGGCTCTGCTCCGACAACCAGCACAGCATCGCTTCGAACTCTCTTCCGACCCGCGGAACTTCGAGCGTTTTAACCAGCATATCGCCGCGGGAGATATCCAGGTGATCTTCAATGGTCAGCGTTACGGACTGTGGCGCAACCGCATCGTCGACATTCCCGTCATAAGTGACAATCTCCTTGATACGCGAAGTCAACCCGGAAGGCAAAACCTTCACCGCATCACCAACACTGATGAATCCGGATTCGATGCGCCCCATGTAGCCCCGAAAATCGTGTAATTCCTCAGTTTGCGGCCGGCATACCCATTGCACCGGAAACCGGAAATCTTCAAGATTGATGTCATGATCGATAGGAACGCTCTCCAGCAAATCCATCAGCGCCATGCCCTTATACCAGTTGAGCTTGTCTCCACGCTCGACCACCATGTCGCCGTTCAAGGCAGACATCGGGATGTACGCGATATTGCTCAGCTTGAGTCCGGCGGCGAAAGCTGCGAAATCCTTGCAAATTCGCTCGAATACTTCTCGGGAATAGTCCACCAGATCCATCTTGTTGACCGCTACCACCAGATGAGGGATGCCGACCAGGCTGGCGAGGTAGGCATGGCGGCGCGACTGGGTAAGCACACCCTTGCGCGCATCGATCAGGATGATGGCAAGATTGGCCGTGGAAGCGCCCGTAACCATGTTGCGCGTGTACTGCTCGTGGCCCGGTGTGTCGGCAATGATGAATTTGCGCTTGGGCGTCGCAAAGTAACGATAAGCCACATCAATGGTAATACCCTGCTCACGCTCCGCTTGCAGGCCGTCGGTGAGCAGCGATAGATCGACGCTTTCCATCCCGCGCCTGCTCGAAGTATGGGTAATGGCGCTCAATTGGTCCTCGAAAATGGACTTCGAGTCATGCAGCAGGCGCCCGATCAGCGTGCTTTTGCCATCGTCCACGCTCCCGGCGGTGATGAAACGCAACAACTCGCTATGATCGAATGAAATACTATCAATGGCTGACATTTAATACTCTTTTGGAATTCTGGTTTCCGAAATATGCCGGTAATCACGCCGGTGAAAGAGACGCGAAGAAGATCGGGCATTACCAGACTTTCTACAAGGCTGAATTCTTGAGAAAAGCGGTATCACAACCTCCTGAGCGGAAAGATACGCGTCAGAAATAACCCTCTTTCTTGCGCAATTCCATCGACGCGTCCGACGTCTGGTCGTCCATGCGGGTGGCGCCGCGCTCGGTAATTCGCGTAATCGCGGTTTCAGCAATGATTTCCGTCACGCTGACTGCGATGGACTCCACCGGGCAAGTGCAGCTCATATCTCCCACCGTCCGAAAGCGCACCATGAGATTTTCCACTTCCTCACCTTCCTTGAGCTCAACCAGATGAGATACCGGCAGAAGACCGTTACCCCGCCGGATGACATCGCGTGTATGGGCGAAATAAATGTGAGGCACTTCCAATTCCTCGCGAGCAATGTATTCCCACACATCCAGTTCGGTCCAGTTGCTGATGGGAAATACACGAATATTTTCGCCTGGATGCACGCGAGTATTGTAGATGTCCCATAATTCCGGCCGCTGGTTCTTCGGGTCCCATTGACCGAATTCGTCACGGAAGGAAAATATGCGTTCCTTGGCCCGAGCCTTTTCCTCGTCGCGACGTGCCCCACCGATACAGGCATCGAAGCCAAATTCAGCGATGGCGTCCAGTAGCGTCACTGATTGAAATGGATTACGGCTCTGGTTCTCCGAACGCAATACCACTCTTCCCTGCTTGATGGAATCGTCCATGCTGCGCACGATCAAACGCTCTCCCAATTGCTTGGCGCGGCGATCGCGGAACTCGATCACCTCGGGAAAATTATGTCCGGTATCGACATGCAGCAGCGGAAATGGAAAACGCCCTGGCCGAAAAGCTTTTTCCGCCAAACGCAGTAGTACGATGGAATCTTTTCCACCCGAGAACAGCAGGGCCGGGTTGGCGCATTCGGCTGCAACCTCGCGCATGATATGGATGGCTTCGCTTTCCAGCGCATCCAGATGACCCAGATGCCTTGCAGGGCGGCGTTTAAGCGCCGCCCCCTCACTCTCCATTGCAAAATCCGGAACAGGGGTAGCAAATTCTTGTTTATCGTTCAATATGAGATCCATCAATCATTCCTCACGGTTTCACAAGCACGGACTTGGTCAGGCGCCCGGCCCATGTTCTTTCTTATCCAAAGTTTTGGCTTAACCCGGAGCGGGTAGATCCGTTACCCCGCCAAAAGCCGTTGTAGCGTTGTTAATGCGCCGTTTGTCCGGATGCAAACCGCACTCCTTGTTTTCCGGATCTTCCCACCACCAGCGGCCGGCACGCACATCTTCACCGGGGTAATGGCACGGGTACAGGGCGCGCATCCGATGCTGGAGTACCCTTTGTCATGCAATACGTTGTACGGCACATCGAACTGTTTGAGATAAGCCCAGACATCGGACAGGCTCCAGTCCAGCAACGGGCTGATTTTTTGTAAACCATTGCCGGCATCGAATTCCGATACCGCCAGATCCTTTCTGGTCAGCGCCTGATCACGGCGTACACCGGTAATCCATGCGCGCTTGCCGCTCAAAGCGCGCTTCAGCGGTTCCACTTTGCGAATATGGCAGCATTTTTTACGCAACTCCACGCTGTCGTAGAAGCCGTTGGGTCCGTTGCGCGCGATATATGCCTCCACCGCGGCGGATTCCGGAAAATATACCGGTACATGAATGCCATAACGATCCGCCACTTTTCTCATAAGACCGTAGGTCTCTTCAGGCAGGCGTCCGGTATCCAGCGTGAACATTGCAATATCCGGATAATGCCGCGCAATGAGGTCCATCAACACCATGTCCTCAGCACCGAAACTGCTAGCGAAGGTGGCCGGCGCATAGTCTGCCTGCACGTTATCCAGCAATGCTCTCACTTCCGCAATCTTGTGATCCAGGCTCATATTACCGGCTCGATATGTGCATCAAAATTTATCAGACCATAACGGATGGCTGCGCTGCCCCGGATGCCGGCGATTTGGCTGAAGCGGGGAGCGGAAACGGCAACGCACCCGTCAGATCAAGCTGGCGATCGAAACCCAGGCAAAACTCCGCAACCTCCATTGTCCAGGCATCCAGTTCGGAGAACCATTTGGTCAGATCATCGTCGTTCAACGCCTCGGCCGGGCGCGCAAAATCCTCCGCAAATTGGGCCAACGCTCTGGCCAGGCGCGGCTTGGTAGGAAACACCCGGCGCAACTCTTCCGCCTGCATTTTCAAATCTTCGTGCTTCTGGCCGCCAAGCAACTCAGCCAGACCCTGGCCGATCAAGCGGGCCATCTCCTCGGCACACTTGGCCGAATCTTCGAATTTTCGCTGAAACTTGAGCGCATCCCGGTAATTCCGCTCATGAGCCGCTTCAAAGAAGATCGTGCCGATCTTTACCTGGCTCACCCCGGCGCACTCGCCCCCGCCCAGTTGCAGCACCTTGAAATCATTGTTGTTGCCATGATCGCGCAAGACCGACGCCAATTCTTCCGGCTTGACTTCCACGAGGTCCGCCAGCAAATCGGCGAAATAGGGTTTGTCCATCCGGTGTGCCCAGGAATAGAATGTTTCGCCCGACTCACGGTTAGTATCAAAAGCGGACTGCACTCGCTCGATTGCCTCTTCGATGCGCGCGGTGGGTATGGACGGGCCTTTAAACGCCAGCGCGCCACGCGCCATGGCATTGCCGCCGAAATGCAGCTGATAATGCGGCACGAGCTTGCCGTGCATGCGCTTGCCTTCGCCGTATATGCCAATATCTCCAGCCTCGGGCTGGGCGCAACCGTTATGACACCCGGATACGCGCATTTTCAGGTCATGCTTGCCGCCGCTTAGCTTGGGTCCGAGAATCGTGCTCGAAGTTATCCCCAAGCGGCAAGTCGAAGTACCGGGGCAAGCCACCACATCATCGCCCGCCTTCGGCACGCCCAGACCCAACGCAGCCAGTGCTGCACGCAAGGGTTCAATTTTAGCCTCCGGCACATCTGTCAGAAACATGTTCTGATCCTGGCTGGTACGAATGTCAGGCAGTTCGAGCGTTTCGCAAATATCGCGCGAGACCACGCAAATGAGTCACACTCAGATTACCCATCGGCACACTGATCGGAAATACGTAATAGCCAGGCTGTTTTTGCGCGAAAATATGACGCGGCGCACCGAGACCGGGAACCTCGCTGTCGACACTACCATTGCTCCATTCGCCTTTCGGATAGTCCAGGGTTGCCAGTGCCGATTGAGTGCGCGACAACTCCTCACGGTATTTCTCGACAAAACCCTCGGGACCAAATTTATCGACCAGGAATTTAATTCTTGATTTAGCACGTTTAACGCGGTCGGAATAACGGTTGTGCAACTGGATAACCGCTTCCATCACAGGCAGCAAATCCTTTTCTTCAATGAATTCTTCGATGACGATCGCTTCACGCGGCTTGTGCCCAAGGCCGCCTCCGGCCACGACCTTGAAACCGAACCGGGAACCATTACGTACCGCGATAACGCCCAGATCATGCATCATGCCTTGCGCACAGTCGGATTCACAGGCTGACAGGCTGATCTTGAACTTGCGCGGCATTTGTTGAGTCAGCGGATTTCGCAGCAAATGCTGAACCGTACCCTCGAGATGCGTCGTGATATCGACATTCTGACGAGGGCATACGCCGGAGAGCGGGCAGGTCGTGATATTGCGTATGGTATTGCCACAGGCCTCACGGGTCGTCAATCCAGCCTCGGCCAGGTGGTGCAACACGGCCGGCGTCTGCTCGAGCGGCACGTAATGCATCTGGATATCCTGGCGTGTAGTGATATGGACGACGTCATGGCGCGAGTAATTTCTCCAGCGCACTGGCGATCTTTCTCAATTTCGGTGCACTCAGGCGTCCTCCCGGAAGCTTGATACGCACCATATTGACACCTTCCTGCCGCTGGCCGTAGATCCCCATTTGCAGGCGACCCGCGGTAAAACGCGCGGCATCCATGTTCAGGTCCTGATACTCCTGTACCGACTGACCGTACGAATTGATTTCCTCATCATTAGCGAGGTGATCCAGACAGACTCATCTTATATCCTCCACAATTTATGGCTATCCGCCTGACGCCACAAGAAAATTACGTACACGGCAGTATATTGGTCCATCTCTCCACTGATTCGGCACTCCGCCTGGATTTCGGGCAAGGTGATATTCAAGCCGCCGAGTGAACCAAAATTCGCTCTTTTCTTCTTGGCTCCCGTCCATCAGACCTGTCAGGACGCCCTGCCTGGCAGCGCAATCGAGTCGTTGCATCGTATTGCGTCTCGAGGGCGACATAATAGCAGGAACATATATATCGCGAAAGAATATTATGTTAGATTAACATAACCAAACCTTATTTAGACCGAATATATGAAATTGCAACAATTGCGCTATTTATGCGAAGTCGCCAATCACGGCCTGAATTTATCCAAAGCGGCAGAATTCTGCATACCTCCCAACCCGGGATCAGCAAGCAGATCCGCCTTCTGGAAAACGAGCTGGGGGTTGATATTTTTGTGCGTAACGGCAAACGCGTGGTTGAAACCACGCCGCCGGGACGAGCGATTCTTGAAATTGCCGAAAGAATGCTGAAAGACGCAAAAAACCTGAAACAAGTTGGACAGGAATTTGCCAACGAAGCCAGCGGCTCTCTTACTATTGCTACAACCCACACTCAGGCGCGGTATGCACTTCCTCCCGCAATCAAGGATTTTACCTTACGCTACCCCAAGGTGAAATTAATTTTGCGCCAGGGCAGCCCGACGCAGATTGCGGAACTGGTCAGCTCAGGCGTAGCGGATATTGCCATCGCCACTGAAGCGATTGAGCTATTCAATGAACTGGTGATGCTGCCTTGCTATCAATGGAACCGCTGCGTTGTCGTCCCGCCGAGGCATCCGCTGCTTAAACTCAAGAAGTTGACACTGGAAGCCATCGCCGCATATCCGATTATTACTTACGATTTTGCTTTTACCGGCCGCTCGAGAATCAATCAGGCATTCGATGCAAAAGGATTGGTTCCCAATGTTGTGCTGACGGCGATAGACGCGGATGTCATCAAGACTTACGTAGAACTGGGACTGGGCAT
This sequence comes from uncultured beta proteobacterium, assembly GCA_963850515.1. Lineage (GTDB taxonomy): Bacteria > Pseudomonadota > Gammaproteobacteria > Burkholderiales > Nitrosomonadaceae > Nitrosospira. The sequence goes on along the minus strand of CAWKMH010000044.1, from coordinate 3,340 downwards.
CGGCATCCTGGCGCAAATGGCGTTTGAACCCAAACGCGACAAGCACCTGAGGTCTATCGACGCGAGCCATCTCTTCGAGCCAAGCACGACACGTATAGGCATAAGCCGCAATAGTTATTTGCGAGGATATGTCTATGATTTTATAGAAATATTTTCCCCTCATCTTGATCGGGCGACAGTGACAGACCGCGATGGTAGAGCGTACGTGAGCACGATGATGCCGCCAACGGGCGGTATAATCCTTTATCCGCTCGTTGACCGCTCATTTAATTAATCAGTGTTGTCGCACCTGCTAACAACATCTCATCATTCCTTGCAGTCCTCTTTACCTGTCAACGGGGAGCGCACGCGCCATACGGGTCGCAGCTATCCGCGACTTAGGATTATGGCAGCAAATTTTTGTTGAATTTGCTTATGAATGCAATCAAGCCGCTACCCGACCTGCTCATCAGCCAGATTGCGGCCGGAGAAGTAGTGGAGCGTCCCGCCGCGGCACTCAAGGAAATGCTGGAGAATAGCGTAGACGCGGGGTCCACCGAAGTCACCGTACAACTTTTCCAGGGTGGCATCAAACTTATCCGGGTAGCGGATAATGGAACAGGAATTTCCGAAGGAGATCTGCCGCTTGCGCTTGCCCGACACGCCACCAGCAAGATCGATTCCCTGGAAGATTTACAAAATGTAGCAAGCCTCGGTTTTCGGGGCGAGGCGCTGGCAAGTATCGCTGCCGTTTCGCGGCTGGCGCTGGCGAGCCGCAGGGCAGAAGAAAAGCATGCCTGGCGGATAGAAACCGAAGGAGGCCGACTGTCAACTGCCCGAACCTGCCGCACTTGCCCACGGCACCACCGTGGAAATGCATGATCTCTACTTCAACACCCCTGCCCGGCGTAAATTTCTAAAAACTGAAGCTACTGAATTATCCCACTGCGAGGAAGTATTCAAGCGCATTGCCTTGTCGCGCGCCGATATCGCGTTTCTCGCTGCAACACAATGGCATCGTACGCAACCACTTGCGTGCGGCGGATGCAAGACTTCGCATTGAGGCAATACTGGGCAATGAATTCAGCCAGACATCGGTAGTCATAGAGGAGCAGGCGGCGGATTTGCGTCTTTGGGGCCTTGCGGCATCGCCCGCCTATTCCCGGTCTTCTCGAGATGCCCAGTATTTTTTTGTCAATGGGCGGTTCGTGCGTGACAAATTGATTGCTCATGCGCTACGTGAAGCCTATCGGGATATCCTCCATCTGGATCGGCACCCGGCTTTTGTCCTATTCCTCGAAATGAATGCCGAGGGCGTGGATGTGAATGTGCATCCCACCAAAATCGAGGTAAGGTTCCGCGATCCGCGCGCGCTGCATCAATTCATCTTTCATGCAATCGATAAAGCGCTGGCATCCCCGCAACCACCTGTCTGCAGCAACTTTTCCCACGGGCGGAAGCCGGCAGGAAAGCGGTGACCAAAAGTGCTGGTGCTGGCGCTGCACCCGCCGCGTTTTCAGCTTATTCGCGACAAAATACCATATCGCTTGCTCCGCCTTTAGGCATCGCCCAATCACAGGCGTTTTATCCCGCCCTGTTCGGTGCCGATAGCCGCAATCCAAAATCGGCGGATACATCGACAGCCATTGCCAGTGCCGAGAAGTGCGACATTCCGCCGTTGGGTTTCGCCTTGGGGCAACTCCTCGGCATTTACATTCTGTCGCAGAATGAAAGCGGATTGCTTATCGTGGATATGCATGCCGCGCACGAGCGGATTCTGTATGAGAAGCTCAAATCCGCGCTGGATAACCATACGCTTTCGATGCAGCCCTTGCTGATCCCGGCGATATTTCATTCGGATAGCCTGGACGTTGCCGCGGCTGAAGAAAACAGCGCTACTTTACGAGAGCTTGGGTTTGAAATCTCCGCACTCTCGCCAACCATGCTGGTGGTGCGGTCGGTGCCGGCCACGCTCAAGGATGCCGACGTAGTGAAGCTTGCACGTGACGTATTGACCGAAATCCGCGAATTTGGCGCCAGCCGGGTACTGACCAGCAAGCGTAACGAAATTCTTTCCACTATGGCTTGCCACGGCGCAGTTCGCGCCAACCGCATATTGACCGTTACGGAAATGAATGCCTTGCTGCGTGAAATGGAAGCAACCGAACGTGCCGGCCAATGCAATCACGGCAGGCCCACGTGGTTCGAAATCAGCCTTGCAGATCTCGATAAGATGTTCATGCGCGGCAGATGAGCCTGATGCCGGCGCTTGTACGGCGCCCCCGCATATTGCCTTGGCCGGAAACTCCGGTTGCCGAATTTACCGGCGCGAGCAGGATGGCGCGCAAAAGATCGGGAAGACCAGGCCGTTTTTTATGGAAAGCTCATGTGAGCTTAGGCAAACAATGAAAAGCAAGCTGCTGGGGAATATTTCGGTGGGAAATTTTCTCCGGGATTACTGGCAAAAGAAACCTTTGCTCGTGCGCGGAGCCCTGCCGGATTTCCAGGGTTTTCTGACTCGCGACGACCTTATCAATCTCGCCTGCCATGACGATGCGCAGTCGCGTCTGATAACCCGGAAGAAGGGTAAATGGGAGGTCAGGCATGGCCCCTTCACGTCTCGCGTTTTTTCACGTCTGCCGGCAAAAGACTGGACGCTGCTGGTGCAGGACATCAACCACTTCTTACCGCCAGCCCGTGAATTGCTACTGAAATTCAATTTCATCCCGCACGCTCGTCTCGATGACCTGATGGTCAGTTATGCCCCTGAGGAAGGGAGCGTCGGACCCCATTTCGATTCATACGATGTCTTCTTGCTCCAGGGCATGGGGCGCAGAAACTGGCAGATCTCAGCCCAGCAGGATAAAAGGCTAGTAATGGATGCGCCGCTAAAAATCCTGCGGGAATTCAGACCCGAACAGGAATGGATGCTGGAACCCGGCGATATGCTGTATCTGCCCCCCGGCTATGCACATCATGGGGTCGCAAAAGGCCATTGCATGACCTATTCCATCGGTTTTCGGGCGCCAACCTATCAGGAGCTCGTTATTCAATTTCTCGTTTACCTGCAGGATCACACCGAAGTTGAGGGAATTTATCATGACCCGAATCCTGGCTTCCAATCGCACCCGGGACGCATCAGCCCGGATATGTTGCAACAGGTGGGAGCAGTGCTCAGCAAGATCACATGGGGTCCGACCGATATAGAACGTTTCCTGGGAATGTACCTGACCGAGCCTAAACATCATGTTTTTTTTACGCCACCATCGAATCCCGTAACTCAGCAGGAATTCGCGTATCAGGTTACAGAAGGAAAGCTGCAACTGAACCTGAAAAGCCGAATGTTGTGCAGAGGCAAGAA